>NZ_LGRP01000070.1:0-7924 GCF_001636635.1 Paenibacillus sp. O199 | reverse complement strand
CGGTGCGTGTTCATTGCTGCGATATTGTGGTTAATAATCATTGTGGTATTTCCTCCCTGAAAATAAATTAGTTCCACATCCATGTGGTAAACGCCGCGACATTAAGGTCGGCCGCCCTGCCGAAGCAGCGTCTAAATTATATATCGACAGAGAGAGAGCAACTGTTTATAGCAAATTGGAATATTTTTATTTTTTTTTGAGTTCTGTATTTCGTAGACGTTCCATAAAGGCTTCAATATTGGTTGCAAGCGGGGTTGCAGATTCCCGATTAGCCTCTAAGATGGATGAATATATTTCCTTACGGAAGATATCAATATGCTTGGGTGCAGAGATCCCGATTCGTACTGTATCACCCTCTACTGCTAGCACAGTTACCTCAATATGATCCTCTATGACGATGGACTCGCCTTTTTTACGTGATAATACCAGCATTTACACTCCACCTTTCACTGATTTGGCATCGTCTTCTGCCCAGATCAGATGGCGTGTATCGTAAGAAGACTGATGGAGCACGATTTGTTTCCCTATATGTTGCTCGGGGTTAAGAACTAAGGGTGCAAGCAGGTTCATTGTTGATTTATTCGCCTGTGAATGAATGGTGACCATAGAGTACACGGATACTTGCTCTATAATCTCCAATTCTTCCTTATCTACCTCTCCCAATTCGAAATTATAATCCGGTACGAAAGTAAACGGATTTACCAAGAGGAATGCCAATCCCGGCTCCCTTGCAGATTGTAAATAACTGAAAGGCGTATCCTCCCAAGGAATCAATGCAAATTCAGTCTCTTCATCGAAGCCAGGTAAACCTTTCGGGAATTGATATACCTCTTCGTCCTGAACCTCTACTTCTCCCCACATGCTTGTATGAATCTTAATCATAAACGCCTCCTTGGCGATAGTTTCTTTGATGCAAAAAAAGCTATAGCAGGCATACGAATGACCGTCTATAGCTTTCATTATAGCTTATAACTCCAGATCTATAGCAGGTGGAGTGAATTGTATAGAAGCATACTGCTTAACATAAATGTCTAACTTGCCACGCTGATACTCAATCTCAGGTTTATTTACGGTGACGTTCATCTCAGAGACAGCCGCTTCGAAACGAACACTTGGTGCACGCGTCTCAATGCGTATATCCACGTTATCCATAGAGGCGGGCGTTCTTGTTTCGGGGAAGGGCTTGGACTTCCAATTGGTCCCTATAATATTCGAAATCGTATTGCCTGGTTTGTGTATAGCCGCCAGCTCATTCCCTTGCTGAACACGCTCAGCCATATTCTCCAGAAATAATTTCTCGATCCCTGAGTATATGCGAGCATTCATATCAATCATGTTGCCGCCAGTATAGGCAGAGATTGCTCTGCTCTGATCAACTTCGAATCGGATCGGATGACTCTCCACAGTCAGTGTAGACGGACGTGTCTTCATCTGAACATCTGCCTTCGGTTGGCGAATAGATTGCTGGCCCAGATCAGCATCAATATGCAAAACAGAAGGAGTTGTGCGGATTTGTAGGATGGGGAGAGTTTTCAAAAGATCACCCTTCCTATTTATCTCAGGAAATCAACTAAGCTCTGAGATATAATTTTAGAACCAGCGGACAGCGAAGCATTATAAATATTCTCTTGGATTTTAGACTTTATGGACAATTCTGCGAAATCCGCATCCTCAACCTTGGATTGCAAATCAGTTAAGTTAACCTCTAGATCACTTAATCTTCCTTGCATAAGATCAACCCTGTTGGTTTTAGCCCCAACATCTGCACGAATAGCTAGCATTTTGTCTGTGCGACTGTCAATTGTATCAAGCTGATTAGACAGTTCTTCCAAATTCCCATCTGTAAGTGCTTGACTGATTGTATTGAATACTACAAATAGATTGTCTGTGTCGGTTGAATTCCCAAAAAACTCATTACCAGTTACGTTAATCGGCATTTGTATGCTCTCACCAACAATGAAATTAATCTTGCCAGGGTCGGTTATCACTGCCGCTGCATTGGTTGTATCAAATGAACCATCACCGCTTGTAGGAAAGTCATAAGGTTTTTGATCATAAGTTTCGCCATTGAAAATGTATTTCCCGTTCAGTTTACTGTTTGCAATATCAACGAGTTGTGCCTTAAGTTGCTTTACCTCTTTATTAATACTATCCAGTGCAGCTTGTGGGTTGGTTCCAGTCCCTGCCTGCACCGTTAGTTCCCTTAAACGTTCAACTACACTGCCCGCCTGATCCATTACCGTATCATTAAAATCTAACCATGAAATCGTGCTATCCACATTCTTTTGATACTGCTCATTGGAAGACAGTTCTGCACGATAACGAAGGGAGTATGTAATCCCTACCGGATCGTCAGACGGTTTATTGATTTTACGGCCTGTTGCCAGTTGAGTTTGTGTATTGTTCATCTGCTGTGCATTCCGGTTCAAGTTAAGAACCAACTGTGAGCTAAGCATATTATTCGTAATTCTCATCGTATTCTATCTCAGTCCCCTCTTAATTATCTGCCGACTGTACCGGTGGAATTAATCAATTTATCAAGCAGCTGATCGTAGGTAGTCATAAAACGTGCAGAGGCGCTGTAAGCATGTTGGAATTTGATCATGTTCGCCATCTCTTCATCCAATGAAACACCACTAACCGATTGGCGGCGAGTATCTACTTGTTCTACAAGAAACTCCGAATTAGATGTCTGACGTGCCGCTTCCTGAGATTGGACCCCGAGTTGTCCCACAATGGCACTGAACTGAGCACCAACCGTTGCATTACGCAAACCATCAGCTGATTTCATCGGCGTATCTTTAAGATTGGCAAGCAGATTCGCCAGTGTATTATTCCCCTTGATTACGGTCTCTGCTCCTGAGGCATCAGTAGTAGTTCTTAGAGATGTTGCGATCTTATTCGGATCCGCCAGAATCGCGGCGTTCAATGAGATATTGCCAGCTGTAATTGCAGTTCCACCATCAGAGGATGTGAAGAATGGTACTCCAGGAGAAGTCGATCCATCCATGCTATATCCAAGTTGATGTAGACCATTCAAACCTTTTACCGTAACGGTCAGATCAGCTGACAGTGTACGTGCAGCGCCTGTGTATGTCACCCCACCCAGAACAGTATTGTCTGGCAGGACTGAGCCTGCTGGTAAGGTAATCTGAATCTCTCCGTTGGCAAGCGTATTGGCTAGGTCATCCATTTGTTTCTTATAGTCACTGACTAATGTATCTCTCGACTTAATCATCCCGTGAACTTCACCATTCGTGAGATTACCCGCAGCATAAGCAGTATTAAGAAAAGCCGAATCTACCGTTGCTTGTACTGCCCCACCTGTAACCAGAGCTTGTCCATTCATCTGGATCTGGTAGCCCTGGGGAGAATCTGTGACAGTAATATTCATAATCTTGGATAATTTGTCTGCCATCAGATCACGTTGGTCACGAAGATCATTGGCGTTATCACCAAGAGACTCTACTTTAACTATAGCGCTATTAAGGTTGGCAATGTTACCAAGATACCCTTGAATTTCACTGCCTTTCACTTCAATATTGTTATCCAAATCCTGACTCAGTGCATCCAGTTGGCGGCTGATCTGATTCATCGCATCTGTCAGAGCCAGTGTCGTCTCTTTTACGATTCGACGAGCAGTAACATCCTCCGGATTTTTACTCAGATCTGACCAGGATTTATAGAAGTTATCCATTACGGTCCGAAATCCGGTGTCAGATGGTTCATTCACAATGGCTTCAAGTTTCTCAAGTGTATCCCGTTGAATAGACCAACTTCCAAAGTTGTTGTTTTCATTACGGAACTGGTCATCGAGAAACTTCTCACGGACACGGGTAATGGAATCAAACTCCACCCCTGTTCCGAGTTGTCCTGGTGTTGTACTGTGCAAAAATGCAAACGGCTCCATAGGAATAGATGCCTGCATGTTTACCTTTTGCCGGGAGTACCCTTCGGTGTTGGCATTGGCCACATTGTGACCAGTTGTGCTAAGAGCTGTCGTCTGTGTGAACAAACTGCGTTTAGCCGTTTCGATTGAATGAAAAGTAGATGTCACCTTGTTTCCCCCTAATTAATCAGGCACGTGTATCAAAAAGACCGATTCGCCCTGGATTACCGTTCTTATCAGCAGGATGCTGATACGTGGCATCCTGTTCCGGCCGAGAAGCAAATATGTCCATTGAGAGATCAATAAACATCAATGACTGCTCGATCAGTTTTTGATTCAATTGATTAATTTCTTTCAACTCCTGCAATGTTCCCGCGAGCTTCTTCTGGACTTCAAGCAATCGCTGTTTGTCAGCTGGATCAAAAATAAGCTTGGAGATCTCTGTGATATTCAGGTTCAACATAGATTTGATCCCACGCTCCTGAAGTAATTCATGAACTGCGCTCAGTCGTTCACTTTCGAGCGGCTCCTGCTGTTTCATAAACTTGGATTCCTTATTCATCAGAGAAATGAGTTGGTCCACATCATTTTTGACAATGACCTGCCTCTTAATCTCGCTGAGTGCCAGCATGTCTCGGTGGTTTTGTTCCATTTGCTGCAAAACTGCAATTAATCTGTCCAGCGCTGCCATTGCATAATCACCTATTCCTTATCAAAAGACTTAAAATACGGCAGTAACTTGTCAGCAAGTTTACTGCTGTCCACTTGGTAAGTTCCTGAACTCACCTGTTCTTTTAGTTCCTGTATCCGCTGTATACGTCCTGCATCCTGTGTACGACCTTGTTCCTCAAGCATCTTCATCGCCTCCGGAGAAATGGATACTTCGTCCTTACGGCGGCTCTTTTTGGCATCAGCCTGCTGATTGGATTCAACGTTCCTCTGATATGAATTGATTGCACCAATTCTATTGGGTTCATTGATTTTCATACGAAATGCACTTCCTTCCACCTTAGGATTTTCACATTATCTTTATGTTCTCGAACGATTAGGATAATAAAAAAAACCGATAATCTTTAATAAGTTTATCGGTACGTTCCAAAACATTTGTTATAGCAAAACTTGTATTTAAGCCCTCATTCCTATGAATCGCGCAGTTTGTCGACAGCATTGTAGGTTCGCCCGCCTATATTGCCGTTATCCTTCTGACCTACTTCTCGAGCCGCTCCAGCCAAATCTTTCGTCAAACGATTCCGGCAGGAGTCGCACATATGACCTTCACGAATCAGGGTTGCGCATACTTCACAAGGATACATCATATTTGGGGCGTTTTCGATGGAAATCCGTCCCTCACGAATGAACTTGGTAATATTTTTAATTGAAACTTCTGTTGCATCAGATAGTTCCTGTATGTTAGTGCCTTTGTTTTTGCGTAGATATTCCACACAAGTCTGGTATTCCAGTTCAATTTCCTTGATACAATTCGAGCATACATCCCGAAAATTCAACGCATATAATTTGCCACAACGCGGACAATTACCCAGATTCATCGCTAAAACGCCCCTCTCAAACTTCCTCTTCCGAATGGATAATAACTATACATTACCTTATTTTCTCACATCAAGTCCATAGCCTCTTTGCGAATATAAAAGGGGTATAGGATGCATGTATGCGCAATCTTATGGATATTAAACAAGTTGTTTTTGCAGAATTACACATTAATCTTTCTCAACTGAAGAACTAATGAACATAAACCCAGATATGTTGTTATTCGAAAATCAGTAAAGTGATCACCAGTAATGGACACAGGCATCACGTTAAATATAATATGCATTTTCATATATCACTTATGGGTTCTTAAACTTAAGATCTGGCCAAAGTCAGCGTGTAAATCTCTATTGGAAGGTAAATAGAAGATCCAGCGCTTAAGATCACCTGTCCACAGGCATCCAAGGTGCTACCGGTTGTGTAGATATCATCAATTATCAGCAAGCGTAAGGGAGCAACTTGCCAACCTTGTGGGGTTGATCTGAAATGTGAAGACCCTTCCTCTCCATTAGAGAATGAATTAGCTGCCCGTGAATACACGTTCTTTTTCACGAATTGAGAGGTGCCATTATAGAGGTCATGCATCAAGTCCGTCCCACCCCGTTGCATTGCAAATGCGTCCTGCATGGTCTGAATACGCTCGCCACGTGTTTTGAAGCTTTGTTTGGTGGTGTTGATTCGACGCTGCAGCAAATCAACTACTGGTAGGCGGACGGCAGTGGCAAGTCCTGCTGCGAGCCGCTCGGCCTGGTTGAAGCCGCGCTCGGCAAGGCGTTCGTCGCTGACGGGGACATAGGTCACGGCGTCTGGCCGCCATCGCGGCTTATTGCTTTGGAGCAGCGACTGGCGGTTGCGCATCGTTGCTCCGGGATGAGCGTGCGTGTAGTACGCGTCTGAGCTGTGGTTGTTGTGTTGCGCGTTTATATGCACGGGCGCTAACGTGGCAGGTAAGTGGACGGGCGCGGGCAATGTTACGTGCCCGTTAGGTCGGTGAACGAGTGCGTTTGTTGACGCAATCGAACCGGGTGGATGTGAGCTGCCATCCACCTGGTATTGAGCAGGCGTGGCGGGATGAGCCACGGGGGCCAGGGTTTCTTTTGCCACAACAGGGTTGAGTTCTTCACTCATTGCTTGAAATGCTTGAATCATAAGAGCCGTTAACAGTGGCGCGTAGCGCTCGTAGCCTCTGAATTTGTACATCCCAATCCATTCCTTCATAAGAGCGTTATACTGGACGGCGCTGCGGTTGCATATGAAAGAACGGTTTTGCATGTGTGGGCGGACGCAGTCCGGGCAGCCGATCCCCCGACCACAACGCAGACAGCGAATGGAACGAATCCATGGAATTTGCTGCACACAACGCGGACAGATGCCGGGGTAGATCGGAGACAATATCGCTCGTGTACCACAAGTCAGACAAGTCGCTCCGGGTGGAGCGAGTAATCCATGCAGGCGATGGGTGAGTTGGTGTACGTGGTCAGTGATGCTGCTTAGCCAGTTCGACATTAGATTGTTGCCTCCCTTCGTATCTATGGGTGTGTTGGTGGGTGAAGGTAGCCTTTACGTTTTGCGATGGTGTTCATCTTTTGGATTTGTGCCACTGCTTTCACCTGGGAACGCGTACGACGGGATGATGCGAAGACGACTCTTCCTGCTGGATCATCCATAGATCGACCCGCTCTACCCGCCATCTGTACCAGAGATGCTTCGTCGAAGAGACCATTATCCGCATCCAAAATAAATACATCGCTACGCGGAATGGTGACGCCCCGCTCCAAGATAGTGGTGGTCACGAGCAGACGTATGGTCCGTTCACGAAACGCAATAACTTTGCTCGCGCGGCCCGGATCTTGGGATGACGTTCCTTCGATATGGATTTGTGGAAACATGCGACGCATGAGATTTACAAATGCCTCAATCTGAGCGATCCGCGTCACAAAAACAAATACCTGAGCTTCCCGTAGCAAGGAGGTTTGAATACTCTTTTTTAGTGTCGCAGGCAGCTCTCGCTTCCGAATACATTCGGCGACGGTGGGCATTTTCAACAACCGCGGCACGGGTAAAGGATAGCGGTGGAAGCGTACCGGAACTTTGGCGTGAGTGAGTTTCCCTTGCGCTGCTTCCCGCTGTAACCGGGCTGGTGGCGTAGCGGACAGATACACAAAATGGCCATCAGGCTTGCACGAGGACGCCGCTGCATGAGCGAGCATGGGATCATTATGGTAGGGAAATGCATCAAGCTCGTCGATAATGACCAGATCGAATGCCTGGTAAAAACGCATCAGCTGGTGCGTGGTCGCAAGTGTGAGCTGCGCGTCTTTCCAGCGCTCGGTGCTGCCTCCGTATAGCGTAGCGAGCGAGATGTCAGGGAACGCTTTCGCCAGACGAGGGGCAAGCTCCAGAACGACATCCCGGCGCGGCGTAGCAACAAGCGCACGTCCACCGCGCTCCAATATGTATTGGAGCAAAGGGAATATCATCTCGGTTTTA
>NZ_LGRP01000003.1:280330-480483 GCF_001636635.1 Paenibacillus sp. O199 | reverse complement strand
GGGCTGGCTGGTCCAGCCGGACCGATGGGCGGGCAGGGTATTCCTGGGGAACAAGGACTTGTGGGTCCACAAGGACCTCAGGGTGTGCCGGGCCCAGCTGGCGCTATTGGACCGCAAGGCTTTCCCGGTGCGACTGGGGCCACGGGCGCAGCTGGTGTTGCAGGTCCAGCAGGTGCCACGGGAGCCACGGGTGTTGCAGGATTGGCGGGTCCAGCGGGGCCTACCGGAGTGACAGGCGCAGCTGGAGTGGCAGGTCCAGCGGGTGCCACGGGAGCCACGGGAGCTGCAGGATTGGCAGGTCCAGCGGGTGCCACCGGAGCCACGGGAGTAGCTGGTGTAGCTGGACCAACGGGTGTTACTGGAGCTACAGGTGCAGTCGGAGGCGTTCTGGGATTTGCTGATTTCTTTGCGCTGATGCCTCCAGACAATGCTGCAACGGTTGCTCCGGGCACGGATGTAAGTTTTCCGCAAGATGGACCTACAAGCGGGACTACAATTACTCGTACAGGACCGAGTACATTTAATTTGGCTGCGATCGGTACGTATCTGGTTTTGTTTCAGGGGAGTATGAATGAAGCTGGGCAACTTATGTTAACACTCAATGGTGCTGACCTCTCCAGTTCCGTAGTGGGGCGGGCAACAGGCACAAGTCAGATGCCAGGAATGGCTATCGTGCAAACAACAGTAATTAATACAATACTCACTGTACGCAATCCAGCTGGAGAATCAACGGCATTAACCATGACTCCGCTCGCAGGAGGAACTAGGCCAGTTTCGGCACATCTGGTTATTACTCAATTAGCATAGAGAGGGGGTAGGGTACCTCAACTGGGATAACGTTCATTCATCAAGGCGCTATCCCAGTTGGTGCCAAGGTTTTCAAAAAAGATCGATTGTATCCATAATAGTTAGAAGCAACGATGCTCCAAAGTATTGATGAGTGGAAAGAAACGACTCTGGGTGCAGATTACAAAACATAATGTATTACATTAAACGTTGAGAATAGTGCTCATTTTCCCTTCGACATTTTGGATTTGAATACGAATAACAAGTTCCCTGTTAACGTGCATATATATTACAGAAGACGGGTCAAGACTCCGGCTGTCCTAGGTTTGATGAACGGAGGGGAGAGACATGGGCATTGAATCATCCTGGATGTTTGATTTTTTTGGAACCGTCTTTCCGGTAGTATTTGTCCTGATTATAGGTATCGTTCTTCTGTCGTTAGGGAAAGAAGTATGGAGATGGGGTCGTAATAACTCAGAGCCTCTACTTACCGTACCTTCACGTATTACCAGCAGGAGAATGCAGATGAGTCAGTCGCACTCCGAACCAGGAAGTACAGCCCGTACGCTTTATTACATCACATTTGAAGTGGAGAGCGGGGATCGTCTCGAATTCAAAGTGAATGGTGATGAGTACGGCTTGTGCGCCGAGGGAGATGAAGGTCGACTCTCTTTCAAGGGAACGCGTTATGTAGGCTTTGAACGCTACAATCGTTTGTATTCAGAGCGTGTACGCGGATAAACCGGCTGGCTTGCGCCATAGTGGCGTAAGCTTTTTTTAATTTCTTTTATGGACAAGCGTTTCTTAATGGGGCTAACGTGTTTTTATATAAGAAGAGACTTTATTCAATTTATGGTCCATATTCGGTGAGTTGATGTAGGCTTATGTAATGAATGGACCATCCCAATAGAGGAGGAAATGATGATGTCATTTACAGATCAAGTCGTGGTTGTAACGGGAGCAGCCCAAGGAATCGGACGAAGTGTAGCTGAGGCCTATGCGGTTGCAGGGGCTAAAGTCGTACTTGCCGACTATCAGGAAGCGGAAGGGGCTGCTGCGGCAGCTTCGATTCGCAATGAAGGCGGAGAAGCCATCTTTGTCCAGTGTGATGTACGTCAAGAGAAGGATATAACAAACCTCATTCAAACGACAATGGATGAATTCAAACAGATTGATGTGCTCATAAACAATGCGGGTGTCTCCAGATGGAAGTCTCCCTATGACCTAACGTTGGAAGAGTGGGACGATATACTCAATACCAATGTGCGAAGTTGCTTTCTCGCAAGCCGTGAAGCGGCCAAACATATGAAGCACAACGAAAATGGTGGAGCAATTGTGAACATGGCCTCAACACGTGCGTTGATGTCAGAGCCGGAAACAGAGGCCTATGCTGCGTCCAAGGGAGCTATCGTGGCGTTGACACATGCGATGGCTGTATCCTTGGGTAAAGACAAAATTCGGGTCAATTGTATCAGTCCGGGATGGATTGAGACAGGAAATGTGGAGAAATTGAAGCCAGAGGACCATGAACAGCACCCGGCAGGACGTGTAGGTGTTCCTTCGGATATCTCCCGCGCTTGTTTATATTTGTCCGATCCGAGCAATACCTTTGTCACAGGGACCAACCTGATTATTGACGGGGGCATGACCCGAAAAATGATATATGAGGACTAGTACCGGGATTTCTCCGGTCAATTGTAAACTTTTGAAAACATAGCAGAAATAAGCCCAAGTTAAGCACTTGGGCTTATTTGTTTTTGGTAACTCGGTTGCTATAATAAATGTGATTTTACCACAGTACAGGAATGGAGGGAGAATATGTTCGGGAACTCATCCCGGAAAGTGTTTTGGCTATTAATGCTGATTGGAGGGATTATAATGACAGGCTTTGAATCTACTGCTGAGGCTGACGCAGATATAAGAGCAGCCTGGGTATGGCAGGCCAAGTCTGTCAGTGATGGAGGAAACGAGCTGCTGGACAATGCAGCTAAACATAAGATTAACAGACTGTATGTGAATGTGGATATGAATCTGTCAGAGGATGTCTATCATACGTTTATATCCAAAGCCAGCAAGGCTAGAATTGCGGTTGAAGCTCTGGGTGGAGATCCGTCATGGGCAGTGAGTGGTCGTGAAGGTCCAATGCTCAAACTGGCGTCCTGGGTAAGTAATTATAACCTCGCTGCAAAGCCGGAAGAGCGATTTGACGCCCTTCACCTGGATATCAAACCTTATGTACTGCCACAGTGGAAAGAAGATGCTAAGCCGCTGGTCCAATCCTGGGTTGTCAATATGAAGCTCTTGCTGGAACAGGTGAAACAGGCTGGGGCGGTTGAAGTGAATGTTGACTTGCCGTTTTGGCTGGATTCTTACACGGTGACAGGTAGCAGAACCACTGACGATGCGGATAACGAGTCGTTGTCACACTGGTTTATTGGACAATTTGATCATATTACGCTGCTCGCTTACCGTGACAGCGCGCAAGGAAACAATGGAATTATACGTTTGGTAGAACAGGAAATGATATGGGCTGACGCCAGAAATGGTTCTATTACCGTTGGGGTAAATACCAAGCCTATGCCTGGGGAAGAGTTCACGACGTTTGCCGGAAAAGGCGCTGCGCAATTGGAGAGTGTCATAAAGGAAGTGGCGTCTGCATTCACAGATCATGCTTCCTACGCAGGTTCAGCTGTGCATGACATCGTGTACTGGGGGCAGCTGGAGCCAGAGGAAGTACCATTACCGGAGAATCCATCCAATCAACCGGAAATCCGGGGAACCTATATCTGGCAGGCTTCTCAAGTTACGAATGACGGTGGAGATCACATTCTGGAGTTCGCCAAAGAGCAAAACATCAATTGGTTATACGTCCGGCTTGATTTGGATCAACCGTACTCCAGTTATCGCAGTTTTGTGAAACGCGCACAGGCTCAAGGTATTGAGGTTCATGCCATGGGCGGCCATCCAATCTGGGGTAAAAAGGAAAATCGGCCACGGATACAGCGCTTGATCGATTATGTGAAAAATTATAACGCCGAATCTGAACCGGATGAACGTTTTAAGGGAATCCATCTCGATATTGAACCATACACCTTACCTGAATGGGAAAATGATCGGGATACGCTGCTGACCGAATGGGCTGCCAATATTGCTTATTTCCATGAAGAGACGAAAAAGGACAGCGATCTCGAAACGAGTGCCGATCTGGCCGTTTGGCTAGATACGTTCCCGTTACCAGGAAGAGACATGTCTGTCAGTGAATACATGATCACAACGCTGGATCACATATCTCTGATGGCATTCCGTAACATCGCTGAAGGCTCCAATGGAATTGCCGACGTCGTCAGTCAGGAAATGAAAATTGCGGATCGTTTGGGTAAACCACTGTTGATCTCGGTGGAGATGAAAGAGAATTTTGAAGGTAGACATATTTCATTTTATGATAAGGGAGCAGCGGAAATGGAACGCCAGCTGGCACTGCTTCCCGATCTGTTAAGCGAATATAAAGCCTACAAAGGCAATATCGTACATGCTTACGATTACTGGATTCAAGCCAAGCCCTGAGTAGGCAGGTTATATAGGAAATGTTATGTCTCGGGACTTCACATAGGGTGAGGTTCCGGGCTTTTTTTTATGAGAAAAAGATAAAATCGTGTCACCGAATGGGCATCTGCACAATACGATATACGGTGATGAAGAGGTTCAACAAGGGAGGAAACAGGATATGGCTGTTATTAAAGCCAACTCGGAAGACGTCAAGCTGCTCGCTAGACTGATGAGAGCGGAGGCTGAAGGTGACGGCGAACAAGGCATGCTGCTTGTAGGCAATGTGGGTGTAAACCGGGTGCTCGGCGATTGCTTGGATTTCGGTGATATTCGGGACATTAATCGAATGGTGTTTCAGAACCCGGGTGGCTTCGAATCAACGCAAAAAGGATATTTCTACCAACGGGCAAGACAATCGGAAATACGCTTGGCACAGCGTGTCATTAATGGTGAACGCTTCTGGCCAGCCAGCAACTCCCTGTGGTTTTTCCGTCCGGTGGGAGAATGTCCGCCAACCTGGTATGACCAGCAAAATACAGGCCGCTTCAAGGCGCATTGTTTCTTCAGTCCGACAGGCGAAGACTGTCCAACCGTATATTAAATTTTGGGAGGAATCATTATGATTAACCAGCCTTATCAACCAACACAGGTTATGGGCCAACAGGCCAATTCGCAAGTCCAAGGAACATCATATAAAATCGGTAACGGGATGCCGATGATGTCCCCAACACCAGGCATGGTTTCACCTAGCTCCACAGGCGTACCTCCGCTCGTATCAAGCGGTGCTCCAATGACACCTACGGGTGGAGTTGTAACCACAACTGCGCCACAGTTTGAACAATCCTACATCGAAAATATTTTACGGCTTAACCTGGGTAAATGTGGAACATTCTACATGACATACGAAGGTAACAAAGAATGGAATGCCCGCATTTTCCAAGGCATTCTGGAAGCCGCTGGTCGTGACCATATCATCATCAGTGACCCGAACAGCGGAAAACGGATCATGCTTCTGATGGTCAATTTCGACTACGCTACATTCGATGAGCCGTTGTTGTATCAATATCCAGGTGTGATCGGAAACTATCCGCAACAACCGAGCAGACGTTAATCTGTAGGAAAAAAAGAACATAATATAATACGGCCATACAGAGGCTGTCTCGATTGCGGATGTTATTCCGCAAACGGGGCAGCTTTTCCTATATGATGATAAAGAGCATAATCAAATAGAAAATTAAACATAAGCAGAAGTAACCTTTTTCTCAAATCAGGGCACTTAAAGATAAATACATCAAGCAGCAAGCGCACAGGAAGGAGCAAAACATATTGAAGATATGGATCGATGGAGCAATCAAGGGCGAAGCCGAGGCATATGAACAGCTGGTGACGCAATTTCGCGGGATGGCACTGGCTGTAGCCTATCAAAAATTAGGGGATACATTCCTGGCCGAAGATGTAGTACAAGAGGCGTTCACGGAGGCCTTTGCGAATTTGTCCAAACTGGACAGCCCTGATGCTTTTCCCGGGTGGTTCAAAGTCATCGTGGAGAGACAGTGTTACCGTCTAATGAGGCGTAAGCAGCATGGCACCGTCCCGGTCCTGGAGATTCAGGATGTTATTCAAGAAGAGGATCAGACTCATAACCCTGAAGAACAGGCTTTGAAAGGAGAGGTGCATCGTCTCCTGCGAGATTCGATTTCCATTTTGCCAACTTCCATGCAGCTTGCTGTTGAACTGTTTTATTTTCAGGGCTACTCGCTCAAGGAAATGTCGGAATTCCTCGGGGTTAATGTTCCGGCTCTAAAGAAACGGTTGTATGATGCCAGATCCAGGCTCAGACGTTCATTGCCTGTGGCGGATGTGATTTCAGTATTTAGTGATCTATACGAAGGAGGAAAAGGGATGCTTCACATTATGAATGGTGACCATGCAGCAGATCGATTAAGACAAAGCGGGATTCAAGGTGAAATTCTGGTCTGGCGAGAGCTCTATACATTTGGACCGATAACAAGAAATATGAGGAATGAGAAAGATCGAAGTGGACGTGCACAATATTTGGAGCAGCACTTGGGTATCCCACAGACTGAATATTTGAAAATTAAGGAACTTGAGCAGACGCTTAAGTCATTCCATCAGCACGAAGAGATCGTCCTGTGGTTTGAGTATGACCTCTATGATCAGGCGATGTTATCGTATTTGCTGCACTATTTCAAGGAACAGGACCTGAAAAATACAAAGCTGAATCTGTTATGCATCGATGCCTATCCAGATATTGAACATTTTCGGGGACTTGGGCAACTTACACCCTCACAGATCGGACGTTTATCAGGTACCTGGCACGTGATGCGGGCAGAGGAAATCCGGGCTGGCAGCGAGTTTTGGGGTGCGTATGCATCCTCTGACATTCAGGATCACAAGGACTACTTGCTGAAAAATACATCGGTGCTCCCTTTTGCACATGCTGCATTCAAGGCCCACCTGTCCCGTCTGCCTTCTGTATCGAACGGACTGGGCATAATTGAGCAATCCACACTGGAGGCCGTAAGAGAGGGCGTGGATAGCCCTTATCCATTATTCAAGCATGTTGGAGATCAACTGCATATCTTGGGAATGGGTGATCTGGAGTACTGGGCTCATCTGAAGAGAATGACGGAGCAACCTCATGCTTTACTTCAATTAAGCGGTGTACAAGCTTTTCCTAACTTCCAGCAGCATCATGATGAATTCCGTCACGGTGTCTTGTCTTTGACCAAACTCGGTATTCAGGTGCTGAATGGAGAAGCAGATTGGGCACTATTAAGACATGATACATCTTGGATTGGCGGTCTTCAGATCGGCAAAGGGGAAGACACGCCGTGGCGCTGGGACACCGTTAATGGGAACGTAGTGATCCTATAGAGAATGAGTTGGCATCAGAAAGAGAATAAATCAGTAGAAGCAGTAGAGCAAAGCGTTAAGTAAACGTGCTAGCTAATCCTCATTATCCATAAAATCATGAAAAAAGAGTATCCCGCCATGCCTGAGCATGAGCTAGGATACTCTTTTGTTAGTTCACCGTTGTGCTACTTGGACGCATCCAACTTCAATGCAGTTACCATCTTACGGAACACATCCGTATTATCGAGATAGCCGGAGAACAGACGGGACCCTGGTCCCGAGGCATTGATTGGCACATCGTCGAATGTGTGGACTTCCTGGCCTTCATCATGAGGCAAGTTACCCGTGTAGTGAACACCGTCCGGATCTTTGTCCGGGTTAGCGATATACCATGTTTTGTCTTTGACGTTAGGGTCCTGAATGGTAGGGCTGATTGGTACCGGATTAGCAAGATAGTCCTCGTTGTTATCCGGCATATTGCCCCAGCCGACAGCAATCTTCCACTCGGAATCCGGATTATCCGGGAAGCCATCTCCGTTTGCATCCACATACGTCGGGAACTTGGAATCAGCATATGTGCCGATCAATTCACGGAGTTCGTCGCCCGATTTACCTTTGGCGGCTTCCGTGTTATACGTTCCGTTGAGGGTAAGGGAATGACCATGGTCGGATGTGACGATAACGAGCGTATCCGGGTGTTTCTTCGCATATTCCTTAACCCGACCAACCGTTTGATCGAATTCAATTGCATCCCATACGGAACGTTCAAAATCCATCGTGTGAGCCTGTTTATCAATTGATGCACCTTCGACCATCAGGAAAAATCCGTTCTTGTTCTGTTCCAGCACCTGAAGGGCTGTGTCGGTCATTTCCATCAACGTTGGCTGATCGGTATCCTTGCCCACAATTTCTGCATTGTTAGGTTGAGTATACTCCCGGTCATAATATACGTTCATGTTGCCTTTGCGGAATAATCCAAGCAATGATTTGGTAGAGGCAGACTTGTCCAGATTCGTTGCATCTGTAACATAGGTATATCCTTCTTTTTTGAACTCCTCCACAATATTGCGTCCATCTTTGCGTTTTCCGCCGTCAGCTGCTGGAAGGAACCACTCCAGTCCACCGCCCAGAATTACATCCGGTCGATTGGCTTCATTCAGATACATGCCGGCGATCGCTTCTTGCTCTCCGCGCTTACGTGTATGTACAGCCATCGCAGCAGGTGTCGCATCTGTCACATCCGCAGTCGTTACAAGGCCGGTAGCCATGCCACGTGTCCGTTTCACCAGCTCAACGATGTTTTCCACCTTCGGATCGTCAAAAGGGTCTGGTGTATTGTCTGGGTAGACACCCTCGGCATTTACAGCTGTTTTGTGGCCGGTTGCATAAGCGGAAGCACTATTGGCGGAATCGGTGACGATGGAATCCATGCCAGACGTGGTGACCATGCCCATGGCATCCATTTGTTCCATCTCCAGCCAACCCTTGAATTTGCCTTCGTTAATACCCTTGGATACAACACGTGCGGCGGTACGAATATTGGCACTCATGCCATCGCCGATCATCAGAACGACATTTTTGGCTTGCTCACCGTTTGTCAATGTGGCTGTGTCTTTGGAAGGATCGAACACTTGGTATACGACCCGTGAATATGTACGCTTGCCTGTAGCAGTCGTTTCGGCGGTTACCACGATGGAATCGCTCTCTTTGAAGGCAACATCCCGTATGGTGTATTCTGTACTCAGGTCGGTGCTGGTTGTCCATGTTCCGGACTTGCCGAAGTATTTGTCCGGTGACAAACCATTAACCTGGATTTTAATGTCTTTCGAATTCAGCTTGGCACCGTTCAGCTCAACCCGGAAATCCAGCTTTTGGCCTGCGAGAATCTGAGCACGGTCGATAGGTAAAATGGTAAATGCGGCCGGGGCCGTCTGTAGCTGGGCAGATACGGGTTCAGCATGGACCTGCCAGGGCACTGCTGTGATCGCAACAGCCGCGCTGAGTAGTAGAGCATTCCATTTCATAGCATGATGGCTTTTCAATGTACATACCTCCGGAATCAAAAATTGTTGTTCTATTTGGAAGTATATCGCTGAAAGATTAACTGAGCGTAAGAGAAAAGTTAAACCGTACGCAAGAAGATGCATATATTTGTTAGTAAAACGTAAAAAAAACTGCGCATTCGGTACATTTGTTAACGAAATAGCCTGTATGCATCATTTCGTTGTCATAGGACACGGATTGACTGTGTAGTGTAGAATTATATAATAAAAGAAGCATATCCTTGTTAATCGACAGAAGAAGGTGGAGGTGAACGCATTGGGAAGTTGAAACTGCATATGAGCGGCAGAATGGCAAATATCCTACATTTTCGAAGGAGGTGGACCTATTTGCCGAAGAATGACGGCGAATAGGATGATAATTTGAGTGACCCCTTACCGAGTATATTAAATTTATTTTTAATTGCTTTGCTTGTATTGATGAATGGTTTCTTTGTCTCGGCAGAATTCGCGATGGTCAAAGTTCGTGGTAGCCGGATTGAAGCTTTGGTGGAAACAGGTAATAAAAATGCGATTTATGCTTCCAATATTGTACGCAACATGGATGCTTATCTATCCGCGTGTCAATTGGGCATAACGCTTGCTTCACTTGGACTCGGTTGGCTGGGAGAGCCAGCGATTGCTCACCTGTTAGAGCCCATGTTTACTGCATTTGGAATGGGTCCGGTATACGTACACGGTATTTCCATTGCGATTGCTTTTGTTATTATCACGATTTTGCATATTGTACTCGGGGAACTTGCTCCCAAGACGATGGCCATCCGCAAATCAGAGACGATCACGTTATGGTCTGCGGCGTTGCTTACGTTCTTTTACAAATTAATGTATCCCTTTATATGGGCATTGAATGGTATGGCGAACAGCCTGCTGAGAGTGTTTCGCATGGCACCGGCCTCGGAGCATGACTCAGCGCATAGTGAAGATGAAATACGCATTCTGATGAAAGAAAGCAATAAGAGCGGTTTAATTGACAATACTGAATTGGCACTTGTTGATAATATATTTGATTTTACGGCAACAACCGCCCGTGAAATTATGATTCCGCGGACGGAAATGATCTGCCTGAATGCCAATCAGTCCATGCTGGAAAATCTGGAAATTGCCAGTGAAAGCATGCGTACCCGTTATCCGGTTTATAACGGTGACAAAGACCATATTATCGGTTTTATTCACATTAAAGACCTGATGCGATCTCAGCTTACAGATACCATCTCGGTGATTCGGCCGATTCTCGCAGTACCCGATTCCACTCCCATCAGTGACCTGCTCAAGCGGATGCAACGTAGCAAGACACAGATTGCCATCCTGATTGATGAGTACGGAGGAACCTCCGGCCTTGTAACGCTTGAAGACATCATGGAAGAGATTGTGGGCGAGATTCAGGACGAATTTGACCAAGAGCGTCCATCAATTGAGAAAGTGGATGAGATGGAATATTCCATTGACGGCCTCATGCTGATTGAAGAGGTTAGTGAACGCTTTGGACTGGATATGGACCGGGCGGATTATGATACGATTGGCGGCTGGTTATACTCCAGAGTAGAGGCCATCCCACCAGAAGTGGGGCAATCGGTAGAGTATGGTGGATATGTCTTTGTTATTCAAGAGACCGAACATAAGCGGATTTCACGTGTGAATGTGATTAAGCTGGAACTGATGGTTGAAGGCGAAGGAGCCTGATTCAAGGTATTATTTCTGGAGACAGGAGATCCGGTCTATTGAGAAGCCGTACGGTGGAATATTTCACTGTGCGGCTTTTTGTTTACCCTATAATCGTAGCATGCACGGCTGTATACAGGGTATAATGGAACGACTTTGCAAGATAGGAGAGGTTGAGATTGAGCTATCGCATTGAGGTTGGATTTACGCCTGTATTTGAATTCATGGCTAGCTTGCATACATATATTTGCCGAAAATCGCATAAAAAGATTGATTTATCTATAGCCTGGGCGCAAGAAACAGAAGGACAGCTAACTCCTGAGCTTGCTGCTGTCTTGCAAAATATAAACGTGGATGATGATTGGAAATGGATGTATTTACTTGTCTGTTTGCAAGTGGAAGCCGAGGAGCCGGAGGATTTTATTGAATGGTTCAGCCAACGAACAGTGCCTGAACTCCATGACATTTTTAGTCAGTACAGCTTCCCGTATACAGATGATATCGCTGCTTTCCAGACTAAGATGACCTATGTCTTAACCGGGTGGAATGAGCAATATTTTCGCTTGCTTGATCCCATAATCTTACAACATCTGCGCCAGGAGGTTCTGAACCGCAAGGAACAGTTAAGTCAATCTCCTCAGAAAGAGGTACTCGACGATGCGACCAACGGGTTGATGTTCCGGGACATGAAGGGGCTGGAGAGACTGCTGCTTGTACCACAATTTCATTTTCAGCCGCTAAATGTCATCCTGCATTTTGGGGATACTCTGCTGTGCCACTATTCCTCCAGATTGTATATGGGAGACCATGAGTATATTCCGACCCATCATTTGCGTGTGATTCGCAGCTTGGGAGAGAAGAATAGATTGAAAATCATGCGTTTTCTGCATCAGGGACCGCGTTCGTTCATAGAAATTGTTCGTCACTTGAAGCTCTCCAAAGGAATTACTCATGACCATCTTTCCAAGCTTCGTGGAGCAGGGTTGGTCTATGCTCATTTTGAAGGAGAGAGCCTGGTTGAGTATTCACTTCGTCTTCATGCACTGGAGCAAATTTTACCGAATGTGATGAATTATTTGGAACAATAACGTTTATCAAAATGTGGTTTTTAGAAAAAAAGTATTCCTCTGATACAGCCGTATGTTTGTTGTGGCCGAACTGAAATTTATTCAGGAAATCCGCGCAAAACATACGGCTATTTTATCGCTTTAAAGTGGATATTAATGGGTTTAATATAAATATTTTTTTGTGGTTCTCTATTTACAGAACCGAATGCGGTTCTTATAATAGGGCTTATCGAACTTATACCTTACTAATTTCATAGGAATTATATATATTCTGGATTATTTCGGGAATTAGGAACGGCTGAGCGAGAAAAATATGGATCATTTATGAATTGGGGAGGATTTTATGAGAGTGAAAGGTTTATCTGTGGCATCGTTAATTATCAGTAGTGCAATTGTGTTATCGGCATGTGCTGGAGGTGGGGGAGCAGAGACCACTACTGCTGGAAGCGGGACAACGAATCCGGGTACACAAGCCACTCCGGTTTCAGCAGCACTGGATGCACCATTTCAGGCGACGGACTTGAATCAATTACCTGAGACGGCAAAAAAACGGACGGATACGGTGATTGTGGGACTTACGGATCCCAGCGGGGCTTTCACACCGTACTTCCATCAGAGCGGATATGATGGCAACGTTGCTTCATTGCTTTTTGCTTCGCTTGTGACCGTAGATGAGAAGGGATTGCCTGTTCCTGATCTCGCTGAAAGCTGGGATGTGTCCGACGATCAGCGTACATACACGTTTCATCTGAGAAAAGATTCCAAGTTCAGTGACGGCTCCGCGCTCACCGCAGATGATATTGCTTTTACATGGACCATTCTGCATGACAAGTCGTATGACGGTGGATTCGATATTTTCTCCACCAAGGTGAAAGGCGGCAAAGCGTATACTGAAGGAAAGGCAGATCACATTGAGGGTATTAAGGTCATTGATCCGTTAACGATCTCGGTCACGCTGGAACAACCTAACGCAACTGCTTTGCTTACATTGGGCTCAGAGGTGTTATCCAAAGCCTACTACGGCAAAGACTATCAATTCGGCAAGCTCGAATACATTAAAAATCTTCATGCAACACCTGTAGGCAATGGTCCTTATAAACTCGAAAAGTTCATTCCGGGTCAGGAAGTACGATTCGTTGCCAACGAATTCTACTACAAGGGCAAACCGAAAACCGAGCACTTCATATATAAAACATCGGAAGGAGACACCTGGCAGTTTATTGAGACCGGAGAGATCGACTTCACTTCGTTCACGGCTACCCAGGAGAATATTGATAAGCTGAAAAATATCCCATACCTCAACCTTCTGCCTTACACACCAAGTACATACGGATATTTACAGCTCAATCTGGAACATGAACAGCTTCAGGAAAAAGAAGTACGGCAAGCCATTACCTATGGCCTGGATCGTCAGTCCATCTATGTGGACGCCAACCAAGGGGCAGGCTCTGTTGCCAACATCCCGACTTCACCTATTTCCTGGTCTTATACGGAAGAAGGTATTAATCCATACGCCTATGATCCGGACAAAGCCAATCAATTGCTGGACGAAGCAGGCTGGGTGCCTGGAGCGGATGGCATCCGTGAGAAAAACGGGAAGAAGTTATCTCTTCATTTCCTCGGAACGAAAAGTCCGGCGACAGATATCTTCATTGCTGTAGCCAAAGAAAACTTTGAAGCGATTGGCGTGCAGTTCCAGCCTGAAGTCTTCGCGGATTTCAACTCACTTGTCTCCAAAGTGGAGGGCGGCGATTACGACGTGGCTTCCTTCTCCACACCGATGCTAACGGATCCTTCAGACGGGGTACTGCAATTTGTGGATGGTGAGCTGAAAGGGTACGACAATCCCAAAGTGAAAGAGCTTTACAACAAAGGTCTGGCTACAACAGACATTGAGGAGCGCAAGGCAGTATACAAAGAGCTGTACCAGTTGCTCAACGATGAGCTGCCTGTCATTTTCACTAGTTACAAAAAAACAGTCTATGCCTATAACGGTCGGATCGATGGGCTCTCTGTCAGTCCATACCGCGGGATTGCAACCAGCTTGCCGGAATGGTCTCTGAAATAAGCGGTGGTATGAATCAAGAAACATCCATTCCGAAATAAACAAAACGTCCCTTGTGTTTGCGATGTCGCAGATGCAGGGGACGCATTGATAAGGAGCCTGATATGAGCACTTACATTGTGAAACGGATGACATACATGGTTCTTATTTTGCTGGCCGCTTCCGTTCTGATTTTCAGCCTGTATGCACTTACTCCTGGAGATTATATCTCCAGCAACATTAAGCTGAGTCCTGAGCGCAAGGCCGAACTGCGCGAATTATACGGACTGGACAAGCCCGTTATCGAACGGTATCTCATCTGGATGAAAAATGCTGTACACGGGGACTTCGGATATTCATTGGCACAACAAAAGCCAGTGCTCTCGCTGTTCAACGAATATATCTGGAATTCATTCCTGTTAGCTGCGGTGACTACGTTCCTGACCTGGTTTATCGCGGTTATTATCGGTGTGATCGCTGCCTATAAGCAGTACTCGTGGTTCGATACCTTCGTGATGATAGGCATATTTGCAGCCATGTCCGTGCCATCCTTCTTTATCGGATTGTTTTTGATTAAACTGCTGGCGGTTGACTTAAAATGGTTGCCTCCAGGCGGCATGATGACTACAGGAAGTAATGCCACCGGTCTGGCCTATGTCAAAGAGGTGATTCAGCACATGACCTTGCCTGTAATTGTCATGACCCTGCTTGGGGTAGGCTCACTTACCCGTTACTTCCGAAGCAACATGATTGATGTGATCAAGCAGGATTATATTCGAACAGCGCGAGCCAAGGGTTTAAAAGAAAGCAAAGTGTTGTATACCCATGCCTTGCGCAATGCTCTTTTACCTGCAATTACACTGATTGGATTCGAGCTGCCGTCCTTATTCGGCGGTTCACTGATTATTGAGAAAATATTCAGCTGGCCCGGTATCGGCCAGTTATATATGCAGTCCTTCTCACTGCGTGATTATCCGCTGCTGATGGGCTTTACCATGTTTATCGCCATCCTGACCGTCATTGGAACGCTACTGTCTGATGTGCTCTATCACATCGCAGATCCGCGTGTCCGTTTGCAATAGGGGGCTATGAAAATGACAATCTCTTCATCGTCTGTAACGAGAAATGCCGCAGAAGCTGCCTTACCTTTAAAGGTTCCTACCAAGTCTTCTTTATGGAAATTGTCGCTCCGAAGACTGCTCAAGAACAAACTTGCCGTTGGCGGATTCATCGTGGTTTTGTTGATGTTTGTGGCTTGTTTCATTGGACCGCTGTTCTCACCTTATACCGATAACAAGATCAATATGGCGGCGATGAAACAAGGTCCAGGCATTCATCATTGGCTTGGTACAGATGCGCTTGGTAGGGATGTGCTTACCCGTGTGCTGATGGCTGGTCGTATCTCGCTCACTGTTGGTTTGGCTTCCATGGTTCTATCCGTATTTATCGGCTCCTTGCTTGGAGCCATCGCCGGATATTATCGTGGCATTGTTGATCAGGTCATTATGCGGATTGCCGACTTGCTGCTTACGATTCCGGGATTGCCGCTGCTGTTCATTTTCGGCGCGTTGTTATCGGATTGGAAAGTTCCACCGGATTCCAGA
Source organism: Paenibacillus sp. O199 (assembly GCF_001636635.1). Classification (NCBI taxonomy): domain Bacteria; kingdom Bacillati; phylum Bacillota; class Bacilli; order Caryophanales; family Paenibacillaceae; genus Paenibacillus; species Paenibacillus sp. O199. The sequence goes on along the minus strand of NZ_LGRP01000003.1, from coordinate 464,840 downwards.
ATGTATATCGTCATGCTGATGCTCAGCTTTGTCAACTGGCCCGGTATGGCCCGAATGGTACGGGGACAGATGTTAAGCTTGCGGGAGCGTGAATTCATGCAGGCTGCTGTTGTTCTTGGCTTGCGTGACCGTCGCAAACTGTTTCACCATCTTCTGCCCAATATTGTCCCGCTGCTCATCGTCATGGCGACTCTGAATATCGGTGGGTCCATTCTAAGCGAGTCAGTACTCAGCTTTTTTGGACTCGGTGTCATGCCGCCAACGCCTACATGGGGCAATATGATCGATGCGGCCAACAACATGATTGATTTTCAACAGCATCCGTGGTTATGGATTCCACCAGGGCTGTCCATTTTCGTGACCGTTATTGCGATTAACATTTTTGGTGATGGTCTTCGAGATGTATTAGATCCCAAACAGAAGAGAAGGTGAGCACGCCTCATGCAAAATATGATTGAAATTGAACAACTTGAAACTCATTTTTACTCAGAAGAAGGCAATGTCAAAGCCGTGGACGGCGTAAGCCTGAATGTACGTGAAGGCGAGACGGTGTGCATCGTTGGTGAATCAGGTTGCGGCAAAAGTGTAACCGCCATGTCGATTATGGGATTGATTGAAGAACCGGCTGGCAAGGTAGTAGGAGGTGTGATCCGTTTTGATGGACGGGATCTGCTCCGTGAAAGTAAATCTTCGCTGCGTGCCATCCGGGGCAATGACATCTCCATGATTTTTCAGGAACCGATGTCCTCGTTGAATCCCGTGCTGAAGATCGGTGAGCAATTAATGGAGCCGCTGATTGTACACTTGAAAATGAGTAAAAAGCAGGCTCGTGCCAGAGCGGTTGAGCTGATTGCCGAAGTTGGTATTTCACGACCGGAACAGATTGCAAACAGCTATCCGCACGAACTGAGTGGAGGTATGCTGCAGCGCATTATGATTGCCATTGCCATCTCATGTAACCCGAAACTGTTAATCGCGGATGAACCAACCACCGCACTGGATGTGACCATTCAAGCGCAGATATTGGATATGTTACAACATATCAAGTCCCAGTCAGGAACCTCCATTCTGATGATCACGCATGACCTTGGCGTTGTAGCCGAAATGGCGGATTATGTCGTTGTAATGTATGCAGGCAAAGTGGTGGAAGAGGGGGAAGTTGTGCAATTGTTCGAGTCTCCCAAACATCCATATACCCAGGGATTGCTTCGCTCCAAGCCGATTATCAATCAACGACAGGACGAATTGTATTCGATACCCGGACATGTACCTGATCCACTATCCTTAAAAGATTCCTGTCATTTTGCTGATCGTTGTGAGCACTGTATGTCGATATGCACCACGCAAATGCCTACGCTGAAGCAGCTTGGGCCCGGACAGAAGGCTGCATGCTGGCTGTATGAGGAGGCGTTGAGTCATGTATGAACCTCTATTGGAAATCGAACATCTCAAAACCTATTTTCCTGTGCGCAAAGGCTTATTGAATCGTACAGTAGCCCATGTGAAAGCAGTCGATGATATCAGCATCACAATCCATGAAGGCGAGACGTTTGGATTAGTGGGTGAATCCGGAAGTGGCAAGAGCACCGTTGGAAGAACGATCGTGCGCTTAACGGAAAAAACGGAAGGACAGATTCGTTTTCAAGGTGTTGACTTGCATCAGTTATCTATGCAGGAAGTGCGGAAGATCCGTCCGCAGCTTCAACTTATTTTCCAGGACCCCTACAGTTCACTGAACCCGCGCATTCGCATTGGTGATGCGATCGGGGAGGCTGTATTGGATCACGGGTTGGCTACCGCAAGCGAGGTTCGTGATCTCGTCAAGGAGGTACTCGGAGCCTGCGGATTGTCATCTTATCATATTGATCGTTTTCCCCATGAGTTCTCTGGTGGTCAGCGACAACGGATTGGGATTGCGCGAGCTTTGATCTTAAATCCGAAACTGATTATCGCAGATGAACCGGTATCAGCACTGGACGTGTCTATTCAGGCTCAGATTATCAACCTGTTCAGACGACTTCAGCAAGAGCGTGGCCTTGCTTACTTGTTTATTTCGCATGATCTGAGTGTGGTGGAACATCTGTGTGACCGCATTGGAGTGATGTATCTGGGCTCCATGGTCGAGACGGCCTCCAGAGATGAGTTATTCGGCAATCCACTGCATCCGTATACGAAAGCCTTGCTATCAGCTGTACCTGTGCCGATTCCCAAATTGAAACGGGAACGAATTGTGCTTAAAGGGGATATCCCCAGTCCGGTGAATCCGCCAACTGGATGCAAGTTCCATACACGTTGTCCATGGGCAGAAGATATCTGCAAGCAGCAAATTCCAGCGTATCGGAACGTTGGAGCGGATCATTTTGTAGCCTGTCATTTGGTCTGAGGCATGTGAGAATAATTTCATATCAACGTTATCTTATGGATACGGAATGGAATTATTTAGGTTTCATCCATTCAGTATGTATTTACCCGATGATGCATCAGAGAACCAAAAGACGCTGCCGACATGTAAGTCGGAGCGTCTTTTATTTTTTTGAAACCTTCTAACCACTACATCCGTTTAATACTTACACAAAATCAAATTTGGAAAATGAAGGGTGGATACATATGCGGAAAATAAGAATAACGTCCATGTTAAAAGTCATGATTGTTGCAGCACTATCGGCACCCATAATTCTTGCTATACCAACCGCCGGGGTAGCTGTCGCCAGTCCAAGTATCCAGCCTCACGCGCTTACTCCACCACCACCGCCCTTGGAACCAAGTGTTAATATGTTGTCTTCCCCCAATTATATTTATCAGGCAGACGGGACGGTTACACCTGGAGGCGGGCTGACTGCGGTTGTAAATACAACAACAACGACCTTCTCGGAAATGAAATCGCTGCAAGTCGATTATCGACTTGAGCGCTGGACGGGATCGGCCTGGATACTCTATCAATCCGGTTCCAAGAAGAAATCGCAAACGCAGACCCTGAATGCCCAATCGAACTGGACCGTTATAACCGGATATTACTATCGGGTTGTCAGTCTTCATACGGCCAACGATGGGGTCAAACCTGAGACGACAACACATATTTCAAACAACGTATTATTTTAATTTATTTTTGAGTACTACCTGGAAATTTTTGTTCCTGCAGGTCATTGGCAATGGCAATCATCTCTTCTTCCGAGACGGTTCCGAATAAGCTCATGTTGACAGAACCCATCATCCATTGAAAGGTATTATAGGGGGGGCCGAGGTACATAAATGCATCGCTGCCATCAGCCAATTTGACGATACTTGTTTCGCGTAGCATGGGCCCCTCAATGACCTGACCAGGCGAAACATAGGCATAATCAAACTGAATGACTTCTTCTTCACCATTTTTGCCTTCGCCGCTATAACGAACCCTCATTCGTTGAGATTCGTAATAATCTTCCGGATTGACGGGATTAAGGGTATCCAGCATGAGCTCAAATTTGATCTTTGTAAACCGCTCGGGAATCGCTTTTGATAACAAAAAATCACCCATAAATCCCGAGCGTGCTATTTCCTTGGTTACAACAACAGCTTCAAGTAAATGTGATGTCTCATAGAAGGGGAGAACAATATCTTCATCCTCTTCTGGATCGTCTCCAGAATAGAATTTGGGAGCTTCATTAACTCCTCGTTCAGGAGGTGGAGGTGTCTTGGCTGTCGAAGGATCAGCACCCAAATGAGTAGTACGATCCTCAATAACAATGGATTTCATGCCATTGCCCCAGTCCTTGATTGATTGTACAAAAGGGGAGACGGCTTGCGTCCCGGTTGGCATACTGAAGATGACGGCGCCGATGGTCACGGACGCAGCAACAATAACAGATAAACGTATGGTGCGCATTCTTTTCTTGCGTACGCCAACCCGGTCAATCTCCTTTTGAACTTGGAGCCAGGATTGGCGCATGGATTCGGTGTTGGAAGCAGGGGTGGCAGATACAGCCTGATGGAAGGCTTCGTCAAAAGCCATATCAAACGCGGCATCGAAAAAATCGTCTTCCAGCTCTGAATCGAATGAATCAATATGCTTATCGGACTTGCCTTTGCTCAATGCTTCCACCCCATTCCTTATGTAATTTCTTCTTGATACTTCCGCGGGCTCTGAACAAACGTTGCTTCACAATTTCTTCGGATGTATCAAGCAGATCGGCCATTTCCCGATAGGAAAGACCCTCTTTCCAGCGCAGCTCCACGAGTACACGGTATTCCGGCTTAAGCTGTTCCAGATAGAACTCGATGGATTCCTGCATCATTTGAGTCTCCACCGTGCTCTCCACGGAAGCTGCAGTCTGATTAATTGTCTCCATATCTATAAAAACACTATCCGTATCCAGTTGGTTACGGTTATTTTTATTTTTTCTCAGATAATTAATGGCGGTATTCCGTGTGACAACCTTCAGCCAGGCTTTCAGCTTGACTTCGTTGTCAAAGAGAGGTTTGTTTTTAATGATTTTGATAAAAGCTTCCTGAATGATATCTTCTGCTGCAGCACGTTCTTTGATGATGTAAACGATGAGACCATGTACCATATTATAGTATTCGTAGTACACTTCTTCTTGAAGCTGAGGGCCCAAATTATGGAAATCTGAGGCTAAGAGTAATTGGAGCCGATTGGCCATGATGTTCTCCTTTCTGGTGAACAATCCACAAACATTGGTATCATTTCATTTTACAACATTATATGGAAGCGATACAATGGGAGGTTAGTCCGACAGAAGCAGAAAAAGTATAGCCGAAATAGAGAGAGGCCGCCTCACTAACCAGTAAATTATGGTTAGTAGGGCAGCCTCTATGTGTTATTTAATAATCGTAGAATAACAGATACAAATGGCTTAGAAAGCCCAATCGCCGTTCAGGAAGATGGCTTCACGCTTGTCATTCGCTGTAACACCGTAAATGTTCGTTTCCGGCGATCCCATCATGAAGTCCACATGTGTAATGCTGGAGTTCATGCCGCGAGCTGCAAGCTCTTCGGTTGACATGGTTTTGCCACCATCGATATTGAAAGCATAGGAACTGCCGATAGCGAGGTGACAAGATGCATTCTCATCATATAGCGTTGTGTAATAGAGAATACCACTTTCCGAGATTGGAGAATGGAAGGGCACCAAAGCGACTTCACCGAGATAATGCGAACCTTCATCCATTTTAATGAGTCTTTCAAGGGTATCTTGACCTTCTTCGGCGTGGAAATCAATGATGCGTCCGTTCTCAAATGTAAGGGAGAAGCGATCAATGATACTTCCGCCATAACTGAGTGGTTTGGTACTAGACACTTTACCGTTTACCCCATATTTAGCCGGCGCGGTGAATACTTCCTCTGTCGGAATGTTGGCGACAAAACGTGTACCTTGTTCGTTAATGCTGCCAGCCTGCGCCCAAATGTGCCCTTCAGGAAGCTCAACCGTAAGGTCGGTTCCCGGTGAGACAAAATGAAGAGCTTTGTATTTTTTGCTGTTCAGGGCAACTGCTTTGTGCTCCAAACGCTCAATATGCTGCTCCCAAGCCGCTACAGGATCTTCGAGATCAGCTCTTACAGCAGCAAAAATGGCTTCCCAGAGCTGTTTCATCTGCTCGGCAGGGGGAAGGTCAGGGAAGACTTTGGCGGCCCAATCCGGCGAAGGACAGGCTACTCCTGTCCAGCTCATTTTGTCCGCCTGCTGATACTGACGGTATTTGGACATCGCCTGTCCGTATGTACGCTGATGGGTGGAAATGCGTTCTGGATCGATGCCTTTTAGCAGGTCTGGGCTGGATGACAATATGGTCAAGAACGCAGCATTGTTCGCTGCCAGCTCCTCAAGTTCAGCGGCATGCCATTTCGGTGCATCTTGGAAAGAGTCCTCAGGCGCCATTTCAAAGCGCAGCCGATTGACAGTTTCGTCTCCATATTTGACGATGACTTTCTTTGCTCCGGCCTCGTAGCCTTTACGCACCAACAAACGCACGAATTCAGCTGTATCAATCATCGCGCTGATAACGAAGATTTGTCCGGGCTGAACGTTGGCTCCAACTTTTACAGCCAGTTCAGCATAACGATCCAGTTTTTGTTCAAAACTCAACATATCAAGTTCCTCCATATCATGAATGCCCCGCATACGCAGGAAAAGAGAGGAGTGACCCTCTCTCTCATTTACATCGTCTAAATTAGAAAGCCCAGTTGCCTTGCAGGAAGATTGGCTCTTCGCTGCCTTCGGAAGTGACACCGTGAATGTTCATTTCTCCTGATCCAATCATGAAATCCACATGAGTGAGACTGGAGTTCATGCCATGGCTGATCAATTCATCCTTGGACATCGTTTTGCCGCCTTCCAGACAGAAGGCATAGGCGTTACCGATAGCCAGATGGTTGGATGCATTTTCATCAAAGAGGGTGTTGTAGAACAAAATATTCGTATCCGAAATTGGTGATTGATGTGGAACGAGAGCTACCTCGCCCAGATAATGTGCGCCTTCATCCATTTCAATCAAGCTTTTCAATGAATCAAGTCCTTGTTCAGCAGTATAATCGACAATTCGACCATTTTCGAAAGTGATGGAGAAGCCGTCGATCAGATTGCCACCATAACTCAGTGGCTTAGTGCTGCGAACTGTACCGTTAACTCCGGTTTTCAGTGGAGCGGTGAACACTTCCTCTGTAGGCATATTGGCAACGAAGACGTGTCCCTGCTCATTAATGCTTCCACCGGATACCCACAGATGACCTTCAGGAAGCTCGATCGTCAAGTCTGTGCCAGGGGCAGTATAGTGAAGTTTTTTGTATTTCTTCTCGTTAAGCAGATCAGCACGGGAGTCGAGATTCAGCAAATGTGTTTTCCATTCAGCGACAGCATCCTGCTCACCAATGCGAACGGTTTTGAAGATGACATCCCACAACTTATCAATTTGCTGCTCAGCCGGAAGATCAGGGAATACTTTGGCTGCCCACTCAGGGGAAGGAACTGCCACAATGGACCAGCTGAATTTGTCTGCCATCTGATAGGAACGATATTTCTCCATCGCTTTACCGCGAACTTTCTGACTAGTCACGATGCGTTCTTGAGGAACACCGGCAAGCAGGTCCGGATTTTCTGCAATAACATGCAGAATGGCGGCACCTTCTTCTACGAGTTCAGTCATTTCCCCTGCAAACCATTTTGGTTCAATGGAGAAGGATTCCTCTGGTGCGAGATCATAGTGAAGACGTGTAATTACCTCATCACTCCAGTTTACTTTGACCAACTTGGCACCTGTGCCATAAGCGGCTTTGACGATCAGGCGCACAAAATGTGCTGCGGAAATGGGTGCGTTTACGACGAGCGTCTGCCCAGGATGGACATTGACACCCACTTTGACTGCCAGTTCGGCATATTGTTGTAAATTCGTTTCAAAATTGTTCATGCTATTTGTTCCTCCTGTTTGGTATAATGTCGTAGCTGTTTGTTATTATAGTCCTCATTACAGGTATGTAAGGAGTCAGTAAGGTTCCCTCATTGAATAAGGTATACGTTGCTACGATATATATTGTACAATTAACCAATAATAATTACCAAACTAGGTTTACCATAAATTGTGGAGACCTGCAACTGAAGAGAGATTAAAGGAGAGAACGATTGTGAATATTGAGATTATTCGTGCAGAGATGCGTCGTGAAGATGAGAAGAATTATGTAGGAAATACGGTTTTTCGTGCAGAAGGCGAAAAGTCAGTTTATGAGATTACGTTTATGAGCAAGAACGGCAAGGATTGGGACTATAGTCTGCATTTCACTGAACAATCCGGTGATGAAGATGAATTGCTGCGTATGGACGAGCTGCTTGAAAACGATGATGATATGTACAATCAACTGCTTGATGCGGCACTGGATGCTTACCCGGCATAATAGGACCGAGAGGTTCTTGTTCTAATATGGAATGTAGCTGATTATACTAGACGGTGTATGCCTGAAACAGGGCGTCCACCGTCTATTTTATTGGGAATAAGGAATAGTTACTCCAGAAAAGGGAAGTCTATGACAGATGAATGGAACCAGAGAGACAATCCGCCTGAATGGGAGGTAACCGTGAATGGCATCTGACAATCTGATTACATCAGGAATGACGGGACTTGAAGAAGTCGCGCACGATATCCTCAGTCTGCGTACACTGTTCGTTAATGTTGTGTTCATCGGGGAGCCTGGAAGCAGGAACTGGGTGCTCGTGGACACTGGAATGGCCAGTTTCACTGATCAGATTCTTCATGTTGCAACTGAACGCTTTCCTGGTCCACCGTCTGCGATTATTTTGACACATGGTCATTTTGATCATGTAGGGACCGTCATCGAACTCGAACAATTCTGGGGTGTCCCGGTGTATGCACACCCACTGGAACTGCCTTATTTGACAGGTGTGAAAGATTACCCTCCGGCGGACCCTACTGTAGGTGGCGGTTTGATGGCACGGCTGTCATTTGCTTATCCTAATGAAGCTATTAATCTCGATGATCGGATATTCAGTCTGCCGGATGATCATTCAATTCCAGGTGTTTCTGGATGGGAATGGCTGCATACTCCCGGTCACACACCGGGCCATGTATCGCTATTTCGAAAAGAAGACCGTATCCTGATTGCGGGAGACGCGATCGTCACTGTAAAACAGGAATCGCTCTGGAGTGTGCTGCTTCAGGACAAACAGTTGCACGGTCCACCTGCCTATTTCACGACGGATTGGCAAGCGACTCATCGATCAGTTCAGCTTATTCGACGACTGGAGCCCATAGTTGCTGTTACCGGGCATGGTCATTCCTTAACCGGAGAAATGCTGAGAGATTCGCTGGAGCGACTCGATCTTGATTTTGAACAGACCGCCGTTCCGGATCACGGCAAATATGTGGATTAATAGAGCCGATGCCATACATGGGTATTCCATTGAAATCAGGAATGATTTCAGTACGGCAACATAAGGGGATGGAGACAGCCACGGAGCATCGTAGCTGTCTTTTTTGTCGTTCTATCATGAATTTGTTCTCTATCATAGATTGGTATTTTGTGCGCGGTCATGATATAGTCGAGCCGTATAATATAACCTTAGTATGCAGGAGGTACATATAACGATGACACAGCAAAATGCAGCTTTCGAAGAACAATTTGGAGGTATACCAGCCGTCTGGCTTCGTTTTAATCAATTCGAAGCAGCTGTTATTCCGAGCGTGGGTGCCAACCTTGTTGCTTTCCGTGATACAGAGCAGGGATTCCGTTATTTGCGTGAGCCAGACCAGGAACATATGGACGAGTTTATGGCTGCACCTGCCGTTTACGGTATACCGATTCTTTCTCCACCAAATCGCTATGAGGATGGTCGATTCCCTTGGAACGGCGAAGTCTATCAACTACCTATAAACGAACCAGCTACAGGCAACCATCTGCATGGATTTCTGCATGATGCCGAGTGGAAGGTTGAGGGCTACGGATCTAACGAGCTAGAGAGTTATGTTTTGCTTAGTCAGGAAGTGAAAGAAGGACATGTGTTCTACAAATACCTGCCATTCACCTTTACAGTGACACTCCGTTATTCGCTGAGTAGTCTGGGACTTCAGCAGCAATTGAATGTCCGCAATAACGGGAAGGAACGTATGCCGAATTTGTTCGCATTCCATACAGCCATTAGCGTACCTTTTGCACCTGAAAGCCATGCATCCGATTACACGGCCAAAATAACGATTGGTCAGCGTCGTGAATTAAATGAACGTTCTTTGCCTACGGGACAATTTCAACCGCTTACACCAGAGGAAGAGCAATTAAAGGGTGAGGGTGTTAGTCCGTTTTTTGCAGCCATGGACAACCATTACACTGCAGAACCGCAGAATGGGCGAAACTATATGGAGCTTACCGATCATCGTACCGGTGACAAGTTGGTATACGATGTAGGCACGTCATACAAGCACTGGATGATCTGGAATAACAATATGACTGGCGGATTCTTCTGTCCTGAGCCACAGATGAACCTGGTTAATGCCCCGAATGTACAAGGCATTCCTGCTGAAGAGATCGGTCTGATTGGTCTTGAGCCGGGCGAATTATTTGAGCAAACCAGCCGTCTTTATCCGATTAAACCGCAAAAATAAATACTCGGACATTTTGCGTCACGCTTACATTTTTGTCGAAAAGGTGAAAACCGGTCAGGCAATCATGTATAATATGACAAGATACACAAGCTTTGCTCATAAAAGCATTTTGCATAAAGCCCAAAGTTAATTTTGGAATCAACAGATGCAAGATGCTGTGAAGAAAAGAATGTATACGTATTTTTGTAGAGACCCAAACCATCTTTTTGGAGGAGGAAAAGCAAGTGGAATACCGCATTGAGAGAGATACGTTAGGTGAAATGAAAGTACCAGCCGACAGGCTGTGGGGAGCTCAAACGCAGCGCAGCAAGGAGAACTTTCCGATCGGTCGCGAGCATATGCCGATGGAAGTTGTACGTGCTCTTGCCATTTTGAAAAAAAGTGCTGCTGCCAGTAACCATAAATTGGGTAAATTGTCCGCTGCCAAATCGGATGCAATCGCTTATGCTGCTGATGAAATTATTGCAGGCCGGATTGATGATCATTTCCCGCTCGTGGTATGGCAGACGGGTAGCGGAACACAGTCCAACATGAACGTAAACGAGGTCATTGCCAATCTGGGTAACCAGTTGCTGGAACAAAAGGGCAAGGAAGAACGTCTGCATCCGAATGATGATGTGAACATGTCCCAGAGCTCCAATGATACATTCCCAACGGCTCTGCATGTTGCAGGTGTACTTGCTGTTGAAGATCAGCTCTTGCCGGCAATCGCGGTGCTAAAAGCCACTTTTGCAGACAAATCGGAAAAATTCAAAGATATTATCAAAATTGGACGTACCCATCTTCAAGATGCAACGCCAATTACACTCGGTCAGGAGATCAGCGGCTGGGAAGCGATGCTCGATAAGAGTGAACGCATGATCCGGGATAGTGTTAATTATATGAAAGAACTCGCAATTGGTGGTACAGCTGTAGGAACCGGAATTAATGCACATCCTGACTTTGGTGATTATACAGCCAAAGAAATTGGCAAGCATACCGGCAAGGATTTTGTATCCGCGCCAAACAAATTCCACGCGCTTACAAGTCATGATGAAGTGGTCTACGCTCACGGTGCAGTTAAAGCGCTTGCAGCTGACTTAATGAAAATAGCCAATGATGTTCGCTGGCTGGCTAGTGGCCCACGAAGTGGTCTGGGAGAGATTCGTATTCCAGAGAACGAACCGGGCAGTTCCATTATGCCGGGTAAAGTGAATCCAACCCAGAGCGAAGCGATGACCATGGTGGTTACGCAAGTGATGGGGAACGATGCGGCGATTGGCTTCGCGGCAAGTCAGGGTAACTTCGAGTTGAATGTGTTCAAACCGGTTATTATCTATAACTTCCTGCAATCTGTTCAGCTTCTCGCTGATTCCATCGTTGCATTCAATGATAAATGTGCGGTGGGTATTGAGCCTAACCTCAGTCAGATTGAACATAATCTGAATAACTCGCTTATGCTGGTTACCGCTCTTAATCCGCACATCGGTTATGAGAATGCAGCCAAAATTGCCAAGCTTGCACATAAGGAAGGACTGTCTCTGAAAGAAGCAACATTGCAGACAGGTCTACTTACAGAAGAGCAATTCGATCAGTATGTTGATCCAGCGAAAATGATTGCTCCGAAAGCCTAATCAATCATTATCATGCGAACTTCATTCTAATAAACAAGCGACCTGCATCCGCAGGTCGTTTTTTAGCTCATGAGGTTTCGTGAACTAATACTTGTCAGTCTATACGTATACATATAAACTACATATGCGACTGTTTTTTTAATCAATCGGAATTGTTTATTTCATTGGAGGTTTCTGCGTTGTCGAAAAAGAGAAGATTCACGATACGCTCCAAAATTCTATTGGGCTATCTAGTGGTTGTGTTGTTATTTGGTGCTGTTTTGCTGGTGTTATCTGCCCAAATTGATGCATCGCAGAAGGAAATCGATTTTATCAGCCACCACGACCTGGAAGTGCATAACCTGACCAACGCAATTGAGAAAAATGTTCTGAATATGGAAACAGGACAGCGGGGATTCATGATTACTGGGGAAGAAAGTTATTTGGAGCCATACACCCAAGCGATGACCCAATGGAACTCCAATTATGCCCAACTGTATGAGCTGGTTAGCGATAACCCATCCCAGCAGAAGAGCCTGGAGAACATCAAATCACATATTGTCCGCTGGATTGATGTTGCCGGAACAGCCTCGGTAGCCCTAAAAAGACAAGGGGATCAGGAGAAAGTTATTGATTTTTTCCATTCCGATCCGGGTAAAAGCGAAATTGATCTGTTACGGTCCCAGTTTGAAACCTTCCGCAACACAGAGATGGGCCTCACGGAGAGTCGGGTGACCGAGCTCGCCGAACGAAGCTCCACACTGCTTACAATTATGTACACCTTATGGGCTGTCGTTGCTGGACTATCTGTTGCCGCAGCGCTTGTCATTTCGGGTAATATCGTCAAAACCCTGCGTGAAGTCAAACAAACCATCACTGACATATCCCAAGGCGGCAATCTTACACAGCGTATTGTTGTCCGAACGCATGATGAAGTCGGTGATTTGGGCCAAGAGACCAATGTATTGCTGGACACGGTACAGGAACAGAATCGACTTAAGGATCAGGTCGCCAACATCGCCACGCTCCTACAGAACCCTACGAGCCTGGAGGGACTGTCACGCTTGTTCCTAAACCAGGTCGCGATCCTGTTGGAAGCCCCTTATGGCGTGTTATATGCGATGAAAGAGAATCGTCTCATTCGTGTAGCTGCGTATGCAGCAGATGGCGAGAAAGAGCGTTCCCTTGGTAAAGTGTCCGTTGCACCGGGTGAGGGATTAGTTGGTCAGAGTGCAATTGAGAAGCGGGTTCTGCAAATGAACGACTTGCCTCAAAATTATATTCGTATCTCATCGGGTCTTGGTGATGCGTCAGCTGCATCACTCACGGTAGCCCCTGTGGTATTTGAAGGTAAAACGATAGCTGTAATCGAACTGGCTTCCATGAAGCCAATCGAACCTAAGGAAACAAAGCTGCTAACCGAACTGATCGAAATCTTCGGGGTGTCGCTTCATTCCACCGTCACACGCATGGAATTACAGCATTTGTATGATGAATCCCAGGTACTGAATGAAGAATTGCAGACACAATCAGAGAAATTGCAGGCACAGACCGAAGAGATGGTGTCTCAGACGGAAGAGTTACATATGCAGACAGAAGAACTGCACATGTTGAACGAGCGTCTGGAACTGCAGAAAAATGCGGCTGAGACCTCTGCCAGTGAACTTGCAGAAGTAGCGGATCAGTTACGGACAAGCTCTGGTTACAAATCTGAGTTCCTGGCGAATATGTCGCATGAACTGCGTACTCCGCTGAACAGTATGCTGATTCTGTCCGAGATTTTGGCTGAGAACAAGCATCAGCACTTAAACAGTGAAGAACAGAAATATGCTTCGGTGATCCATGCATCAGGCAAGGACCTGTTGAATCTGATTAACGATATTCTCGATCTTTCCAAAGTGGAGGCCGGGGAGATGGAAGTGGACTTGGATGATGTCTATCTTGGAAGCCTGCCCGAAGCGATGAATCAATATTTCCTGAAAACGGCTGAGCAAAAAGGAATTGATTTCCGTATTCAGCTTCAAAGCCCTCTGCCGGAAACGATTTTTTCCGACGAGATGCGGTTACATCAGATTCTGAGAAATTTGCTTTCCAACGCATTCAAATTCACCAATGAAGGAGAAGTGGCCTTAACTATTTCCAGAGTGAGTCTGTCCAATCCTGAAGGGAACGGAGCAGAGACGGATGTTATAGCTTTCTCGGTTAGTGATACCGGAATTGGTATTTCGGAGAACAAACTGCTGCAGATCTTTGATGCGTTCAAACAGGCCGATGGAGCCACAGCTCGAAAATACGGTGGAACCGGACTGGGACTGTCGATCTCTCAATCCCTTGCCAATCTGTTGGGAGGATCAATCTCGGCAACGAGCCGCGAAGGACAAGGAAGTGTCTTCACCCTATTCCTCCCGCTTAGAAGGGAAGAGCCTGAGGTTATGCAGAACTCCAGATTGTTCTTGAATGAGGTTGCTGTGACTGCTCCTGAAATAAACAGTGCTTCAGGAATGAATTCAACCAAAATCGAGATGTTGCTGACTCCACTTGAAGAATCATTATTGAATGGTCGTCAGGTTCTCGTTGTCGATGATGATATTCGAAATGTTTATGCCTTGGCAAATGCCCTTGAGCAGTATGACATGAAAGTGATAACAGCTCAGAATGGCTACGAGTGTCTGGAGATGTTAGAGAGCGGAGAAGCGAATCCAGATATTATCTTGATGGATATCATGATGCCAGAGTTGGATGGGTATGAGACCACTCGCCAGATCCGTGATAGATTGAATCTCAAGAAGCTCCCTATTATTGCTTTGACTGCCAAAGCCATGAAAGAAGATCGTGATAAATGTATCGCGGCAGGAGCTTCGGATTATATTAGCAAACCGCTCAATATGAAAGAGGTACTCTCCCGCATGAAATTATGGCTGAGTCATGAAACATTGGGTATCTGATCTTTTCCGTTTGAAATTCAACAGTATTAACTCAAAAATAAAACCTATGCCAGTTGCGCAACGATTGCTGCAATTGTGTCATGGGTTTTATTTTTTTTCATGTAAGCTATTAAAATAAAAATGATGTTATAATACTTAACAACAATCAAGGTTTATTTCAATAAAATGGTTAAAACCAAGTGTGGAACTTTTGTTCAATTCCAAATAAGAGATATAAACGGCTTCATGCGTTATATATATGGGAGGTAATGTCCATGCAGCTCACGGTTAAAGAGGCTTTACAGGTATACCCGTTGTCTGAGGCCAAACTGGTTGCAGGTGGGGAAGGGACTTCGCGGATGATGAAATCCGTTAACGTCATGGACGCTCCAGATATAGCGGATTGGATCAAATCCGGAGAACTGCTGTTCACAACCGCATTTATTATGAAAGACAACGAGACCGATGCACTTCGTTTGATGCGCCGCCTGAACGAACGCGGTTGTGCTGGGCTTGGCATTAAATTGGGCCGCTTCTGGCAGGCCATTCCGCAAGGGATTATCGAGGAAGCAGATCGACTGCGGTTACCGCTACTGGAACTGCCGTTTCAGTTTACATTTTCCGACCAGATGAATGCGTTATTCAAGGCTGAACATGAACGCAGCAATCGTTTACTGCACGAGGTGGTGCAGAAACAAAAAAAATTGATGCAGTTTGCATTGCAGCAGCAACAGCATCGGAATGTATTTGCCGAACTAGCTACCGTGTTGAATTATCCACTTGCGGTTATTGGCTCCCGCGGACATGTGCTCTATGGTAGCGAAGGTATTGCGGGAGATGCTGTAGTACAAGGTTGGCCTTGGAAATCCGTCATGCACCGAGTGAAATGGAATCAGGGAAGCTGCCACCGGGTACCCATCAAGCAGAATGATGAAGAATACGGATTTTTGCTTGTCTTCACAGACTCGGCGCTGTCACTTAGAGCGGAGGAAGAATTGTTTCAGCAGGCTGCGGATGTCTTGGCATTCTATATGGATATGACCTATCGAGAACACATTAACCCCACCGTTCAGGATGAGATGCGTACGCTGTTAACCCAATATCTGGATAACAAAATGACGGTAGATGAACTCACCAAGCTCAGCGAGAATAAAGGCGTTCATCTGTTCCAGGGGACCTACCAATGCGTGTTGATTACGCTGGAACCGTCTGTTTTTGCAGAAGGAAAACTGCTGAAGCAGATCCACCGCGAGTTGCAGTACAATCCGCTTATGCAATTCACGGCCTCACAGCATTTTCAGATCGAAGATGGCATATTATCCATCTATACCTGTCCAACGGGGCGGGATTATGGAGAGGAATTATCAGCATTCCTGCTTAATCGATTCGGGGATGTTCTTGCAGCACAGGAAGCCAAGGGAGCATCTTCACCGCGTTTCTGGATCAGCAAAATGAAGCATGAGCCGAAGTCGCTACGCGAAGCCTATCAGGAATGTCTGGATACTCGCCAACTGGCTCGCCGATTCGGTATGAAGGATCGGGCTCTCCAGTTTGAGATGCTGGAATTCGCCTATGTGTTCCAACATGTTCCAGATAACATCATGGAGAATTACTGCAATAAAGTACTTGAGCCTTTACTGGCCAGGGACGGCGATCCCAATCAGGTACTGATGAATACGTTGGAATCTTTTATCGAGAATGACGGACTCATTAACGAAGCTGCGAAGCAACTATTTGTGCATCGGAATACCGTTACCTATCGGATGGAGAAAGTCGGAAGTTTGCTGCAAATGGACTTTAAGAAGACTAATGATTTGCTGAAATTAAAGCTCGTGTTCACCTTCCGTAAGTTTGTGCGGGACAAAACTACGGCTAGGCCGTATTCGCAGCATTATTAACTGAAGAGTGGACCTACTTAATACGTAAATACTTTTATGATCATAATCATTATCCAGAACAAGTGTTGTGCAGCATGACAATGAAACAGGCATGTCAGATAAAACCGTATTTCCCTTGAGGAAGTGCGGTTTTTTAGCTTTTCATTACATTTGAACAACCAAACCCCGTGCATTGCTAACAAATCACATAACTGATGTTATGTTATATTACAAAATTACGTAAATATTGTTGTCGCAGTATCGAGAGACACTTAAAATGAAAAACAACAATCCACAGAAGACCGGAGGTTCTAACATGGGCGACTTCATTAAACTCGTTAACAACTGGTCTATCACACAGTTCGTGCATACGTTTGGCGGACTATTCGAAGAATCACCTTGGGTGGCGGAGCGTTCCTGGCCTTCACGGCCATTTGACTCTTTTGAACACATGATGAATGTCATGAAGAACACAGTTCAGACATCCGATGAGAAGGTCAAGTTGCAGTTGCTTTGCAATCACCCGGATCTCGGTGCGCGGATCAGCATGAGCAGCAATTCTGTTCAAGAACAGGCTGGTGCAGGGCTTAATTCACTTTCGTCGGAGCAATATCACGAACTTAGTAAACTAAACAAAGAATATACAAGCCAATTTGGCTTTCCTTTTATATTGGCCGTGAAAGGTCACACAGCTCAGTCCATCCTGGAGTCCATGCGGAAGCGCAATGGGAGAGGAAGAGAGGAGGAATTCCAGACCGCCCTGAAGGAAGTGTTCAAGATTGCTTCCATTCGATTGGAACAGTGGCTGGTGCAGATTGGTCATGAACATGAGTTTGAATTTAAGCCATCCGAAGTAAAGCAACGGACCATGTATTACGGCAAAGGAGATGTAAGGATGTACCGCTCATACGCCAAACCGTTGACGGGTATTCAGCCCATCCCGGAATCTCCATTCACCGGACGGAATAATATCCTGTTCGGATTAAACATTAAAGTAGCCGTGCAAGGCGACGAATTTCTGCCTTCTTTTATTGAAGGAGATAACTCTCGCATCGTTGCAACGGATTCAATGAAGAATTTCATCCTGAAACATGCTGCGGATTACTACGGAGCTACGGTGGAGGGTTTTCTCGCTTACGTTAGCCGACGTTTTCTGGAGACATATCCGCAGATGACCAAAGTGCAAATGACGGCAGATCAGATTCCTTTTGAAGATGTGCCTGTTCGCAGAGAAGGAAGCCTTCGTGCAAGCGAGCTGGTATTCCGTTATTCCCAGAATGATCGCGCGACGGCTGCAATTGAAGCGCAGCGAAAAGGAAATCAGGTTGAACTGAACAATCATTTCAGTGGTGTCGCAGATATCAGGCTGATTAAGGTCAAAGGCAGTGAATTTGCCGGTTTCGTCAAGGATGAGCACACCACCTTACCCGAGACATGGGACCGTCCACTGTTCATTTTCCTGAATATCAATTGGCGTTACGAAGACCCGAGAGATGGCATGGACGATCAGCGCGGACGTTATGTAGCGGCGGAGCAGGTAAGAGATGTAGCTGCAGCCGTGTTCCATGCGTGTCGTTCGGCATCCATTCAGCATCTAATTTATCAGATTGGACTAAGGCTATTGCGACGATTTGGACAGCTCAGTGAGGTTTCATTTGAATCCAACAATCGGACATGGGAAACGGTGCTGGAGGAAGTAAAAGAAGGAGAAGGCAAAGTATTCACCGAGGCCAGGCCTCCTTATGGGTTTCAGGGTTTCTCAATGACAAGGGATGATCTAGAGGCTGACCAGAGGGGCTCGAAGAGAGAAGGTGAGGCATGATGTCGGTAGCTGGAGGACGGATTACTACGCATGTGCTGGATACTTCCAAGGGCGTTCCGGCCGCAGGCGTGCGGGTTGAACTTTTTGTATTACACAGGAATGGCGAGAAGGAAAGCAAAATGAAAGTTGCTGAATCGTTGACCAATGCCGATGGGCGTCTGGATGCACCTTTGCTTGAAGGCGGGAAGCTTGAGCAAGCGGTCTACGAGCTTCATTTCAACGTTGAGGGATATTACGCACAGCGATCTCTTGAAGAATTAGGGCAGGTATTATGGACGGTTGTGCCGATCCGGTTTGCCGTATCCGATGCTTCAAGTCACTACCACATTCCTCTGTTGATTGCGCCTGGAGGTTACAGTACATACCGGGGAAGCTGAAATATACGAATCCAGTTCTGATCAGAGGAGGGTCATCCATATGACAAGATTAGATACGATCATCCGGGGGGCCCGGGTTGTGTTGAGAGATAGCGTGGAAGAACTGGATATTGGGATTACTGGTGAACAAATATCAGCTTTGTCCTCACACCTGGTGGGTGATGAAGATACTGAAATAATAGAAGCAATTGGCCTCACAGTGATGCCGGGGGCTGTGGACATACATGTTCACTTTAATGAACCTGGACTCGCGAGCTGGGAGGGTTTCAAATCGGGATCCGCATCACTGGCTGCTGGTGGAATTACGACGTATGTCGATATGCCGCTTAATGGTGTCCCTCCAACGATTAGACCGGAGGCTTGGGAGTCGAAAATGAAAGCAGCCGACGGTCAATCCTATGTTGATTATGCGTTCTGGGGAGGACTTGTTCCCGGCAATCGGGCCGAGCTTGCACCTTTGGCCGATATGGGTGCGGCCGGATTCAAGGCATTTATGTCCGAACCTGGCGGAGAAGGGGAAGACATCTTCGCCAGAGCGGATGACGATACACTTTTGAATGGCATGTACGAGATTGCAAAGCTAAACCATGTACTGGCGCTTCATGCGGAAGACGAAGCGATGGTTGCTGAACTTGGGGCAAGGAGTATTGCAGATGGACGAATCGGCCCGATTAATTACGTGCAATCTCGCCCAGCAGAAGCAGAGGTTCGGGCGGTGTCACGAGCGCTGCAATATGGGGAGCAAACCGGATGTGCACTTCATTTTGTTCATATCAGTACACGGGAAGCGCTTGATCTGATTGCAGAGGCAAAACAGCGCGGGCTGGATGTAACTTCTGAAACATGTCCACATTACCTGACTCTGACAGATGAGGATGTTGTCCGGTTGGGAGCTGTAGCGAAGTGTGCGCCGCCATTGCGGAGTCAGGTTGAGCAAGATCAGTTATGGGATGCGCTGGCAGCAGGTCTGATTGATGTTATTGCATCCGACCACTCACCCTGTCCGCCATCGATGAAACAATCTGATAATTTCTTTGAAATCTGGGGTGGCATCTCGGGTGCGCAAAGTACGCTGCTGCTCATGTTGGAGGAAGGACATCTTCAGCGAAATGTAGCCCTTCCTTTGCTGGGAAGAGTCCTGGCCCTGCAACCTGCCAGAAGGCTTGGATTGGAGAACAAAGGTGAGATCGCCATCGGCAAGGACGCGGATCTGGTACTGATTGATTGGGAGAAGAGTACCACCTTAAATACGGATGATCTGCACTACACACATAAACAGAGTCCTTATGTGGGACGCACGTTTTTCTCCAGCATTGTAGATGTGTTCTGCCGGGGCACACGAGTATACAGTTCAAAAACAGGATTATCGGATGAACCTTTAGGACGGTTTATCCGTGCTAACTCATCTGTTCCGGTTGGTGTTGAAGGAACGGAGGGGTATCATGACGGACTTTGAAGTACACACGTCTTCCGGTACGGAACGTCCCACCCAGGCTTTGCCGCAATTGGAGCAGGTGCAGCTGCAAGGCATGCTTGACTGGTTGTCTACATATGGCGCTGATCCCCAGGGAGGTGTGACACGTCTTTTGTACGACCAAGCATGGTGTAAGGCACAGCATGCGCTAGCGGCAAAAATGCAGGAGAACGGGTTGGCTCCTGAATTTGATCAATCGGGCAACCTGTATGGAACTCTGCACGGTACGGGTTCAGGAACAGGAATGAAAGAGGCGCCGATTGTTACGGGTTCCCATATCGATACAGTGGTACATGGTGGGAAGTATGACGGTGCGTATGGCGTAGTTGCAGGTATGCTCGCGCTAGAGTATCTACAGAAAAATTTTGGGGCACCGAAACGAACGGTTCAAGTCGTGTCCCTATGTGAAGAAGAAGGTAGTCGATTCCCCTTCGCTTATTGGGGATCACGGAGTATAACGGGGGTAAGCGGGCTGGAAGACGTTCAGCATTTGAAGGATCAAGAAGGCATTACCTTTGCAGAGGCGATACGTGATGCAGGCTTTGGACCAGATAGCAGCTATAGATCAGCTTCACACACATATGTTGCGTTTATCGAGCTTCATATCGAGCAAGGTCAGGTCCTTGAACGATTGGGCCATTCAATTGGTATTGTATCGGATATTGTAGGCCAGAAGCGCTTTAGCATTACAGTCAGTGGCGAAGCCAATCATGCCGGAACTACACCGATGTCCTGGCGCAAGGATGCACTTGCAGGTGCAGCCGAGATGATTACAGCCGTAAGACGCATTGCGCTTGAAGCGGGAGAACCACTTGTAGCCACAGTCGGACGAATAACAGCTGATCCGGGCGTCGGTAACGTCGTTGCATCCCGAGCCGTATTCTCGCTCGATATCCGGCATATCAGGCAAGAGAGCATCGATCGATGCTGGCAGCATATGCTGCAGGAATTTAGCCGAATCGCAGCCGAGCAGCAGCTCGGACTGAACTGGGATGAGCACTTGTCTGTCACGCCTACTCCGATGAACGAACAGATGACGTCAGACATTCGAGATATATGTGAAGTGGAGCAGTTATCCTATATGCACATGCCAAGCGGCGCAGGACATGATTCGCAGATCTTTCAGCCGGCTTGTCCCACGGCGATGATCTTTGTCCCCAGCCAGGATGGCATTAGCCATAATCCCCTTGAATATACAGCTGAAGAGGACCTGATGAAAGGTTTCCGGGTTCTCGTCCAGTTACTCTATAAATACGGTTACGGGAGTTGAGTGAAGATGTCCAACTATAAAGAATTGTCCCCGTCCTTGCGGACGATCATGACACCGGGGCCAGCTGAAGTCGATCCAAGAGTGCTGAGGGCATTATCCTTCCCGATCCTGGGGCAGTTTGATCCGGAGTTCACTTCCCTGATGAATGAGACGATGGCCATGCTGCGTGAACTATACATCACAGATAATGAGTGGTGTTATCCGGTAGATGGCACATCCCGCTCAGGTATTGAAGCCGTGCTGGTCAGTCTGATTCAACCGGGGGACAAGGTGCTGGTTCCCATCTATGGACGCTTCGGACATCTGCTGGTTGAAATTTCGGAACGTTGTGGTGCCGAGGTTGTTTTTTTTGAAACAGAATGGGGAACGGTTTTTGATCCCGAAGAGGTAATCAAGGCGATTCATGCCCATAAGCCGAGTTTGGTCGCGATGGTTCACGGCGAGACATCAACCGGGCAAATGCAGCCTCTCGCCGAGATTGGCAAAGCCTGCCGCGAACTTGATATTTTACTTGTCGTCGATGCTGTTGCCACAATCGGCGGTACACCTGTGGAGACGGATGCATGGTATCTGGACGCGGTGATGGGTGGAACGCAGAAGTGTTTGTCCGTTCCATCCGGGATGGCGCCATTAACGTATAACAGTCGTGTGGAGAAGAAGCTGATGAGCCGCAAAACCGTCGAACGAGGGCTCAGGGATGCAACAAGTGCTCGGGCTGAAGGGCGCACGATTGCCAGTAATTATTTTGACCTGAGCCAATTGCAGGACTATTGGAGCTCGGCACGGTTGAACCATCATACGGAGGCTACTTCGATGCTCTACGGTCTTCACGAAGGACTGCGAATTTTGCTTCAGGAAGGACTGGATGCCCGTTTTCAGAGACATCGGATCAATGAACGAGCGTTAGTAGCGGGAATCCAGGGCATGGGGCTCAAACTGTATGGAGACATGTCCAGTAAACTTCCGGTGGTCACTTGTATCGAAATACCCGATGGTATGGATGGTGAGTCGGTACGCAGCATGCTTCTGAACGATTTCAGTATTGAGATTGCCAGCTCATTTGGACCACTGAAAGGCAAGATTTGGCGTATTGGTACGATGGGATTCAGCTGCCAGCGCAAAAATGTACTTCATGTGCTGGGCGCACTGGAAGCTGTCCTGTTGCGTCATCGTCACGCCTTGCCAGCAGGCGAGGCCGTACAGGCAGCGCTGGATGTGTATGCCGGGAAGGAGGGCGTCTTATGTTGAACCAGATGCCGATATCCAGGGAGGTGATGGTTACCTCCCCCCATTATTTGGCGAGTACGGTTGGCAGCGCAATCCTCCAGCAAGGTGGTAACGCTTATGATGCTGCTGTTGCTGTAAGTGCCGCACTGGGCGTAGTCTACCCACACATGACAGGACTTGGCGGAGATGCTTTCTTTCTGATTCACGACGGAGCAAGTGGTGACATAACTGCTTACAACGGAAGCGGTCGTTCAGCAGCAGGCATTCATGCGGACACGTTCAAAGCGATGGGGATGAGCGCCATTCCTCAGCGAGGTGTGCTTAGTGCGATTACCGTTCCTGGAATGGTAGATGCATGGTGGGAAGTCTGGTCCCGCTATGGGAAGTTAAAGTGGGAACAGTTACTTGAACCAGCTGTGCTATATGCAGAGAAAGGATGCCCTGTATCCCGAAATCTGCGCCTGTGGCTGGAACGTGATGAGGATTTCATTATGGGGCATACACCGCTGCGAGCGGTATTTGCCCCTTTTGGTACACTTTTGCAGGAAGGCGATCTACTCTTGCAGCCTGAGCTTGCCTCTTCCATTCGCCTGATTCAGGCAGGTGGACGTGATGTTTTTTATACCGGGGAACTGGCGGAGCAGCTAACTTCGGCTATTCGTGAGGATGGCGGCATGCTTGCCCCAGCGGATTTCGCAGCTCACAAGGGAGAGTGGGTGAAGCCGATCACTACCGATTACCGTGGCTATCAAGTTCACCAGATGCCGCCCAATTCACAGGGCTTCTCGATGCTGATGATGTTGAATATGCTGGAACATATTGATCTCTCTTCCGTTGCGCGGACGTCCCCCGAGTTTTATCATCTGATGGCTGAAGTGGTCAAAAAGGCTTTTCGTGACCGTGATCGTTATCTCACAGACCCGGATTTCAGGGATATTCCGCTGGGAAATTTGTTGTCCAAGGTTTATGGAAATGAATTATGGAACGAGATTCAGTCCGCTCCACCTGCTGTGGCACAGCCTTTTCTGTCCAAAATGATGGGTCAGGATACGGCTTATGCGGCGGTTGTGGACAATGAAGGCAATGCCGTCTCGTTTATCCAGAGCCTGTACTTTGATTTTGGCGCTGCTTATGTGCCCGGGGATACGGGTGTGATCATGCAGAACCGCGGTTCCTTTTTCTCACTTGATCCGAAGGACGCTAACGTATTGGAACCAAATAAACGCTCATTCCACACCCTAATGCCGGGTCTTGTCACTCGTAACGGGAAACCTTATATGCTCGTAGGTACGCAGGGCGGTGAGGGCCAACCTCAGACACAGTTATCAGTTCTTACGGGTGTGCTGGACTATGGTCTGAACATTCAGGAAGCCATTGGGTTACCGCGTTGGGTGTATGGGCGTACCTGGGGCGAGGAAGGCGACACGATGAGAGTGGAGAACCGCTATCATGACGACGTATGTGACACGCTTACCCGGTGGGGACATAACGTCGAAGCCAGAGCGCCTTGGGACGGGATTATGGGGCAGTCACAAGGGATTGTCATCCGTGAAGATGGCATGATTAGCGGGGCAGCAGATCCCAGGGGAGATGGCATGGCTATCGGGTGGTAGCGTGATTTATGTAAAGCATCATGCATAGATCCAAAGAAGATCATCTTAACTGTGCAGGATCAGAATTAATAAAATTACGCAGATAGATACGGATAGGGGAGATTATCATGGGAACGATCCTGCTAAAAGGTGCACAACTCGTCACAATGAATGCAGAAGAGGATGTATTTACGGGAGATTTGCTGATCGAGGACAATAAAATCAAAGAAATTGCAGAGCATATCGATGTTCAGGCAGATCAGGTCATTGATGCTCGAGGCAAAGTGCTGCTTCCAGGTTTTATCCAAACGCATATTCATCTGTGTCAGACCTTGTTCCGTGGACGTGCGGACGATCTGGAGCTGATGGATTGGCTTCGCCAACGCATCTGGCCGCTTGAGGCAGCGCATGATGAAGAGTCTGTCTATTACTCGGCGATGCTCGGCTTGGGCGAATTGATTTCCAGCGGGACAACAACCATTTTGGATATGGAGACCGTGCATCATACCGATTCGGCTTTTCAGGCGATGGCACAGAGCGGCATTCGGGTGATTTCCGGTAAAGTGATGATGGATCACGGGGATGAAGTTCCTGAACCGCTGCGTGAAAATACGGCTACCTCGCTGCAACAAAGTGTCGATTTGCTGGAGAAATGGAATGGATTCGGCGGTGGCCGTATTCAGTATGCGTTTTGTCCACGCTTCGTCGTCTCGTGCACCGAAGAATTATTGGTTGAGGTGCGTGACCTGTCGAATAAGTACCATGTGAAAGTGCACACCCATGCCTCCGAAAATCGTGGCGAGATCGAACTGGTAGAACACGAGCGTGGCATGCGCAACATTGTCTATCTGGATCATATCGGTCTAGCTACCCCAAGACTGGTGCTTGCCCACTGTGTGTGGCTGAGTGAGGAAGAGAAGGAGATTATTCGCAAACGCGGGGTAAAAGTCACCCACTGCCCTGGATCGAATATGAAACTGTCCTCAGGTATAGCGGATATTCCTGATCTGCTGAATCGCCAGATTGCGGTAGGGATTGGTGCCGATGGTGCGCCGTGCAACAACAATCTGGATATGTTCCAGGAAATGCGCCTGACCGCGCTCATTCAAAAGGTGCCTCACGGTCCAACAGTGATGGACGCCCGTACGGTGCTTCGTATGGCGACGATGGGTGGAGCAGAAGTGCTCGGAATGTCCAAGGAAATCGGCAGTCTGGAAGTGGGTAAAAAAGCAGATATATTGCTGCTGGATCTGGATGATTTTCATACGTACCCTTCCTATGAGACTGATGTGTATTCCCGTGTAGTCTATTCCGCAACTCGCAGCTGTGTAGACACCGTTATTATTGATGGAAGCATCGTGCTCCAAAACCGGAAGATTCAAACGATTGATCGTGGCATTGTGCTTCGTGAATCGGATAAAAGTATTGCAAGATTGATGAAACGCATCTAATCGAACGCAGCCGTATGAAACTCACCCAATGAACTATCTGAGCAAAAGTTGGACATTCAATATACGCTAGGAAGGTCCAGAATCACTTCTTCGGATTCGGATTCAAATCCCTGAAAGGATGGAGACGCGATGGAAATGCATGATCTGTGTGCAATTGCAGGGCGGGAACCGCGCTGTGTTCTCGCAACAGCGGTTAAGGTAGAAGGTCATGCTTACCGTAAGCAAGGAGTCTCTATGCTTTTGACCGAAGAAGGTGTGGTGTATGGCAGTATCAGTCCAGGTTGTCTGGAGAGCGATCTGCAGGCTAGGGTGGACCGTGTGCTGGATACACAGCAGTTGGAATTCGTGGAGTATGATATGCGTCCGGAAGATGATTTGTCCTGGGGGGAAACGATTGGCTGCGGCGGGTTAATTATAGTGCTGCTAGAGCCGGTATGTGCTGAACTCAGGTCGATCTTGTCTCAAATGCATACGTATTTTCAATCTGGCTCAGCTGTGGAGCTAACCCGTTCATTCTACGATCAATACACGCGAATTCATTATGTGATTCAGCTCGCTGAGGATGCGGAAAGCCAGACATCGTTATCCCCTTCTCCAGTTGCCAAGGGAGCTTCTCTAGGTCCAATAAACACATTGATTACAGAGGATACACCGCGACTATCGTTAGTTGTTATTCATTCGTCTGAAGCTGACGCTGTCGCATCTAATTCTGGAGAGAATGATCTTCAGAGGCATGGAATGAACGAGGCAGAGAGGTGGGATATCCCTTTACAGATCTCCGCAAAATATGTGCCCAAACCCCGTCTGATTATCCTTGGAGCCGGAAATGATGTGATCCCGGTCGCCCGTCTGGGCAAATCAGCAGGATTTCGTGTGGTTGTAGCGGATTGGAGAGAAACCTTTTGCACCACTGAACGCTTTCCGGGTGTTGAGTTTGTTCGCGGTTTCCCAAGTCAGATCATACCTGTACTGGATATCCAAAGCGGGGATTATATCGTATTGATGAGTCATCAGTTTCCGAGAGAACGGGAATTTCTTGAATTACTTGAGGATCGAGATTATGCATATATCGGTATTATGGGCTCCAGAACACGGACAGCACGTTTGCTGAACGATCTCCCTCCACTAAAACAGTTGCATTCACCCGTTGGCTTGACCATTGGTGCCGATGGACCGGAAGAGATTGCAATCAGCATCGCAGCAGAACTTATTGCCTGTAAAAGAGCAGCTGTTGCCGCAGAGCGTCGCAAAGTACAGAGGGGGATTGCACATGCGACTGACGGGCATCGTGCTAGCGGCAGGTAAGAGCAGCCGAATGGGGCGGGATAAACTGTCTATCGTCATGCCTGATGGAAGATGTTTGGCCGCATGGACATTGGAAGCTGCCTTGAAATCCGATTTGGAGAAAGTTATCTGTGTGGTCAAACCCGAGGATTCATTAGCGTGGATCCCCTCCATGTGGCTCAATGCAGCATCATATGGTTGTACTCCAGATACGAGCACGAGGCTTCAGATTGCAATCTGTATCGACTATGCATACGGTATCGCCATGTCCCTTCACTGTGGCATTCTGTCTGCTATAGCATACAAGCCAGAAGGTGTGATGATAATTTTGGCAGATCAGCCGCTATTGCAGGCACAAGATATTAACAGGGTTGCTGAGTCGTTAGCCTCCAACAAACTGTGTGATTATGCAGCAGCTACCAATGGCGGTGGAGGCAAGCCTCCGGTCGCCTTTCGTGAACATATGCTGGGGCCTCTTTTGTCGCTTAGCGGAGATGAGGGAGCGCGAAAAATCATGCGCAATCCCAAATATGCAGGCAAGCATGTATCTTTGTCTGAATTTAGCTTTTGGGATGCGGATACCGAACCAGAGCTGGAACGTATTTTGGATTATGTGAATGGCATAAGATGAATGAAAATCAAGGCAGAAGGAGCGATTCCTTGTGTATTATTTCTCGCAGTAATGAGGTCAGCCAGACCATCTGGTTGGCCTCTTTATTGTTTTGATCTAATTGGTTATGAAATGGCTTGTGTTAGCTTATCGCAGTAAACAATGCATCAGGCACAAATCAAAGAGTCTATTTATACATTTATCCAAAATGATGTGAAGATAATTGACCTTATTGTTGCAGTCCCATATGATTTGAAGAATTATTTGGATCATTCGTTCATATCCAACGTCCCGCAGACAGATTCCAGATAGAGAAGGGAGATGGAAGGATGGTCATGTCGGCATATGGGTCTGGAGCACAACCAACGGTTTGGCAGCCCGTTAATCTAGATGAGCTTCAAGCTTTAAAGAGTGAACTGTCCGGGAAGTATTGTTTTGCAGCAGGGGCCACATTATTGCGTACTCAGTGGGAGGGCGGCCTTGTTCCTGTACCTGAGCATATGATCAGCCTTGCCCGTATTCCAGGTGCAAGCGGCGTATATGTGGGTGGAGATGAGCTGGTCATTGGAGCACTGACGCGATTAAGTCATTGTGCCACAGACGTTCATCTGCAACAGCTGCCCTTATTACAGTCTGCAATGAATGCTATCGCTGCTCCTTCTATCCGGAATGTGGCGACAATTGGCGGAAACATTGTATCGGGAGTCGGTGACTCGATCCCTGCACTCCTTGTCTACGATGCACAGCTGTACTGGATGACGGACAACGGCATGGAGATGCGAAGTCTTTCGTCTTGGCTGAACGGTGGTCGTGACGGCAGTCGCAATCCGAATGATGTGTTAATTTCCATTCATATTCCGATGAAACATACGCCTTTCCCTGATGTCACCAGCGAGCGGGCATCTGCGACGCGTGAAATTTCATTTTACCGCAAGCTGGGTCGGCGGGAGACCTTTACAGCATCGCTGGTGACGATTGCATTTCACGGAGAAGTGGATGCAGATGGCCGCTGGAATAAAATAGCGATCGCTGCAGGTGGAGGTTCAGGCATGGCCATGCGACTTACGGAGTCGGAAAAGCTGCTTCTTGGCGGGGAGACTTCAGTTATGCAAGCTTCATCTTTAGCTGCCTCGGTTATGGCGGAATTCGTGACTTATAGCGATGCATTCGCTACAGAAGAGTACCGCAAACAAACGGCAGGTAATATGCTCGGTGCCGGACTCTGGGAAGCACTTCGCTCATAAAAGAAAACCATTTTGGAGAAGCAAAGTGTGAGACCAACAGCTTCTGAAGGGAGAAAGGAGAGAGAACATGCTGTTAAATCGGGATAGTAGTGGGAAACGCTGGCATCTGCGGCCAGATGGTATAGGCAAAGTAACAGGACAGCTTCAATATCTGACAGACATGACGCTGCCCAATATGATCCACGGAAGGGTCCTTCGAAGCTCTTACCCTTATGCCAGCATATTGTCTATCGATACTACCAAAGCGGAAGCTATGAAAGGTGTATTTGCTGTACTCACCGCCAAAGATGTACCCGGTTTGAACCTGTTTGGCATTGCAACTCCGGATCAGCCTGTATTTTGCGAGCATGTCGTTCGTTATGTCGGTGACGCCATTGCCGCAGTTGCTGCGGACTCCCCGGAACGTGCAGCGCTCGCGCTGGATTCCATCCGGGTTGAGTATGAAGAATGGATTCCGCTGGACAGCCCAGAGGCTGCACTGGCACCCGGTGCACCTGAGCTCCATGAACATTGTCCCGGCAATGTGCTGCACCGTACCGAAATCAAACGAGGCAATGTAGATGAGGGCTTTGCTGCATGCGAACATATTGTGAGTGAGACTTATTATACCCCTCGCCAGATGCATGCCTATATGGAGACGGAAGGCGGGTTATTTGTTCCTGATGAAAGTGGGAGACTCCATGTCTACGCGGCGACACAGCATGGTTACAAGGACAGGATGCAGCTTGCCCGAATCATTGGCTGTTCCGAAGAAGATATTCGGGTGGTCTCGTCTCCAATAGGAGGTTCTTTTGGCGGGAAAGATGAGCTGAATGTACAGCCTTATGGGGCACTGCTTGCTTTAAGGTCCGGACGTCCTGTGAAAATGCATAATTCACGCAAAGAATCCGTACGTGCAGGATTAAAGCGTCATCCGATGAAAATTGAAATGCAGACCGGAATCAGCCGTGAAGGCATGATCCAGGCTCACCGAGTCCGCATTACCGCAGACACCGGAGCATATGCGACGCTAGGGGCACCTGTCCTGAATTTTTGCACAGAACACTGTCTCGGGCCATATTCTATTCCCCACGTAGATGTGGAGGGCGTCTCGGTGTATACGAATAATGGGGTGTCGGGAGAGTTTCGTGGATTTGGCGGGAATCAGGCAATCTTTGCAATGGAGGGTCAGATGGATCGACTCGCCGAGATTATGGATATGGACCCCTGGGAGTTTCGGAGACGCAACATGAGGGGAAAGACCGATCCTGGGCCATTGAATCAACAGATTCTGGTCACAGATGGACTGTCGCAAGTATGGGAGGCGATGGATCGTTCGGAGTTATGGCAAAAGCATCAGTATCCCCCGGCAGATCTTGCTCTACCTCCCTGGATTAAACGTGGAGTAGGTGCAGCCATCGCGATGCACGGAGCAGGGCTTGGTTATGGCATTCCCGATCCGGCGGGCGGGCGTCTATCTCTGAATGCCGAAGGTAAGATTGAAGTGGCATTCAGCTACGAAGAATTCGGTCAGGGACTTATTGCTACGCTGGAAATGATGCTCTGCGATCTGTTCTACTGCTCAACATCCGATCTAAGCATAATCATTGGGGATACGGATCGAGTGCCACACAGTGGTTCAAGCACCGCTTCGCGTTCAACGACGATGGCCTGGATGGCTCTTCAGCGATTACAGACACCATTCCGCTCCAAAATCTTATCGGTGGCTTCTGCATTATCAGGAATTCCGACTGACGAACTGATTACTGGAATTGAGGGAGTATGGCGCAAGGTACAGCATTCTCCAGAAGTTACAGCGAATGAACCGACGATGAATTCCAGAGTTGTTGTTTCTTACGTTGATCTGGCGAAGCATGGAAAAGAGGAAGAATGGATTTTTGATACTCAATTTGAATATCCGACCACGCCGGACAATGTTGTGGGTGGGCATTATCTATATACGTATGCGGCAGTAGCGGCAGAAGTGGAGGTAAACACGCTAACCGGAGAAGCCAAATTGCTAGATACGAGGCATGTGGTTGCTGCTGGCCCTGTCATCAATCCAATGGGATTCATCGGGCAGATCGAAGGTGGAAGTGTAATGGCTCTGGGTTTTACATTGACCGAGGATGCCGTGATGCAAGACAGTCGCTATATGACAACCAATTTGGACACCTACCTGATTCCGACGATTCGCGACATTCACACCAACCTGGACGTAGAGGCAATTGAAGATCTGCCAGAGGGAGATCCGTTTGGACCACGGGGGATTGGCGAGATTGGTTCGGTGGCGCTTGCTCCGGCCATCACCGCTGCGATTCACCAGGCTACAGGGGTGTGGGTTAATCGTTTGCCGATTCCGCGCGATCAACTGATCAAACCACTGTGCGTCTCGCTTCAGAAAGGAGTGGGTTCATCATGACTGAACCTTTGAGCAATTTCTGGACAGCCGTTGTGAATGGCGAGGAGAAACAATTGCACATCACCCAGACAACCCGTCTTGTGGATGTACTGCGCTCGCATTTGAATCTAACCGGAACAAAAGTTTCCTGCGAAGTTGGCCGATGTGGTGCTTGTATGATACTGATGGATGGAGAGCCGGTCAATTCCTGTCTCGTTATGGCTTATCAATGTGTTGGCAGTGAAATAACAACAATTGAAGGGTTACATGGTGAAGAAGAAGGGAAGTTGCACCCAATTCAGCAGGCTTTTGTGGAAGAAGGCGGCTTCCAATGCGGGTATTGTACACCCGGGATGGTGATTTCCACTAAGGCTCTCTTGGACCGCAATCCGCAGCCAAGTCAGGAACAGATCGAAACGGGATTATGCGGTAATCTGTGCCGCTGTACTGGATATGGAGGGATTCTTCGTGCAGTAAGGAAGGTAATCGATGAGCACGATAGGAGGGGTTCTACCCAATGATCATGGAAGTAGTGAGGTCCGAGCTTTCTCTGAATTTCAATATCATAAAAGTTTTTATAGACCAACCTATGTTCTGCGGGTTGGTCTTTGTTGTTTAATGAAACACCTTACGAAAATGGGTCGACGCGGCCATAATGAAGACTTGTTCGTCAGTATGCTTTTCAATTGTCCATATGTTACTTATAATAGATGTCCAATGAAGATGAATACAATTAGTATTACACACAAGGAGGTGTGTTCTTGAACAAATCGGATCGTATGCTGGCCATCGTACTTGAACTGCAACGAGGGAAGGTTCAACGTGCGGAAGATTTAGCCCTCTTGTTTGAAACAAGTGTCCGAACCATATACAGGGACATTCAGGCGTTATGTGAGGCAGGAGTTCCTGTGGTGGGAGAACCCGGAGTAGGATATTCTCTTATGGAAGGATACTTTTTGCCTCCGGTCAGCTTGACAGCTGAAGAAGCGGTTACACTTCTAATCGGACTTGATTTTGTTGAACAGCGCTTCGATAACTACTACAAGAGTACATCCCTTACGTCCCGTTCCAAAATTGAAGCAATCCTGCCCGTGCCTCTTCGGGAAGAGGTGGGACAGATACAACAGGGTATCCGTTTACTTCGTTCACCGGACAGTGATACACACGAGCGAGAGATCGAACATATGGGAATCATCCGAAAGGCAATGCAGCATAAACTCAAAATCCGGTTTCATTACCATAAGCCTGGAACGGTTAATGAAACCGTACAAAAGACCGTTCGTATGTCATCCCCTTACGGGATGCTTTGGATGCAAGGCTCATGGATGCTGATTGCCCGATGTGATTTGCGACAGGAGATTCGTCATTTTCGTATATCCCGCATGAGCGACCTAGAGATTAGTACAGATCCATTCGATCTTCCTCCAGGTTTTAATATTCATAGCTACTCACCACCTGACAACCGTGATGTTCATGTCCGTGTATGGTTTCATGGTCGAATTGCAGATAGAGTGATTGAAGCGAATAATTACTACATGGAGAAAGCAGAACTGCAAACAGATGGATTATACGCAGATTTTCGTGTAAGGCATCCAGAAGATGTACTGCGTTGGATACTTGGCTGGGGAGCCTCGGCTCTGGTCTTGGAGCCCGAATCATTAAGAATTCGAATTCGCGAGGAAGCAAGCAATCTCCTTAAACACTACTGACATAACGCTGTCAGTAGTGTTTGTGTATGATCGGTTTATAACCGATTGAAGGAGTTGTGTATTTGTATGGAAACGACAATAACAAGGAACAACGAAGAGATTCGACGTGATTTTGAACTGACGCTGGAACGTTATTTGCAGGAACTGGATCTGATGAGCGATGCTCAGTTAAGCTACAAACCCAGTGAGATTGAGTGGTCGATAGGCCAGATGTACCAGCATTTAATTCAG
The DNA here is from genome assembly GCF_001636635.1 of Paenibacillus sp. O199. Taxonomy (NCBI): domain Bacteria; kingdom Bacillati; phylum Bacillota; class Bacilli; order Caryophanales; family Paenibacillaceae; genus Paenibacillus; species Paenibacillus sp. O199. The sequence goes on along the minus strand of NZ_LGRP01000003.1, from coordinate 431,678 downwards.
TCTGCGATGAAAATGCATTTAGCCAATATTCAACTTTGTATAAGCGCAGACGAGGACTCGGGCAAGAAGAGAAACCAGGGCAAAACAGAAACAGGTGAAGCTGTTTTTGCGCAAGCAAGTTTTCCTCCGATACGTATCCACGTTCCTGATTCTCCTGAGTATACTCCACTACAACCGGATGGAAGAGAATCAATAATTCAAGGATTTAATGAGGTAAGGGATGAAATGCGGAGATTGGAAGTGCTGTTGGAAGAAACAACACAGGAATGTACGTTGGCACATCCAAGCTTTGGTGGTTTGAATGCAGAGGAATGGTTTGCATTGGTCGAAATGCATTATCGTCATCATTTCTTGCAGCTTGAGCGTCTGAAGAAGGCATGGGAAGAACAGGTGCAGAGATGAATGAACAGGAAAAGGAAAAGCATGATTTGATGGCTACCAGCAAAGGAATTATGCAGATTCATACGAGTGAACTCCTGGCTTCTCAGTTAGAAGTTGAGGCTGAATCTGAAAAAGGAAACCGATACTGGATCGGCGTTGTGTCTGCATCACATGTGGAAAAAGGGGTGGAAGGGGGCTTCGCCCAGCTCTGTCACGGCAAGGTAGCTTCTCTGCGCAAAATGAATGCAGGAGACTGGCTGATCTATTATTCGCCGCGAACAAGCATGAAAGGAGGCAAGGTACTTCAAGCATTCACCGCCATAGGGCGCATAATAGACGATCAGGTGTACACGTACCATGTGTCAGATTCCTTTGTCCCGTATCGGAGGAATGTTCAGTATTATCCTTGTCAGCAGGTGAAGATCGCTGATCTGCTGGACCAACTGATCCTTACTCGGGGACAGACACGTTGGGGATATCATTTTAGATATGGTCATTTGCAGATTCAAAAAGAGGATTTTCTGAAAATTGCACTTGCCATGTTGGGGGCTGAGGCAGAAACCTGCTAACCTACATAGTTTGAGCAAAGAGTCAGATCTTATTTATGTGACACAAAGCTGAGGAAAAAATAGACCTTTTGAGGGGAAATAAAAATAATCGAATTTTCAACAACGTAATAATTATTATGTAAACTTATTATTTTCGATGACCTCCATAAGCTGTATCTATATTGCTAACCATGTTTAAGGGGCGGATACAGCTGGATTTAGGTGAATTTCCAGTTCAAATCTTTGAATAAAAAACCTCTTTTAAATGGTCTTCAATATTGTTCCTTTAAGAGTACAGGACGGTTGTAGGGTCTTATTATAAATCGTTTTCGAAGAACTTGAGAACGGATGAAATTCCTCTCTATAATTGCAACTTATATGTTTATAAACCATTGTTATACGAAATTTTAACTCTGATTTATTCCTGAGAAACACTCAACGCAATGAATATAGAATATCGAAAAATATAAGATGAAATATACTGCTTCAGACCAGATATAATCCGGTGGATAAGACTCGTAAAATGGCATGTTCAAAGCTGTGTAAATGTGTTCATTTATCGATGAGGGACAGAATGGGGTGATTTCTCAAAATCGGGTTATTACTCCCGTTTTAGATCAATTTCATATGGATTTGCGATGGATTTAGTACCGCTTTCAATGTATGCTTTTGGAAACTGGAAAGGAAGTGGGAAAAATGGAACGCGAACTGGCGTTGGAAATTGTCCGAGTAACAGAATTGGCTGCGTTAGCTTCAGCACCCTGGATGGGGCGGGGCGACAAGAATAGTGCAGATGAGGCGGCTACTTTGGCTATGCGCGCCATGTTCGATTCCGTGTCTATTCGCGGCACGGTGGTAATCGGTGAAGGAGAAATGGATGAAGCACCCATGTTGTATATCGGCGAGGAAGTCGGCAACGCTGAGGGCCCCGAGGTTGATGTGGCTGTAGATCCTTTGGAAGGTACAGAGATCGTAGCCAAGGGCCTGAACAACGCTTTATCGGTTATTGCAGTGGCGGGAAAAGGCAACCTGCTCCACGCACCGGATATGTACATGGAGAAGTTGGCTGTAGGGCCTGCTCTGGTGGGCAAGGTCAGTATCGAAGATCCGGTTGAGGTGACATTGGAGAAAGCCGCTGAAGCATTGAACAAAAACATCTCAGATCTGACAGTCATGATTCTGGACCGTGTACGACATGAAAGTACGATCAAGACATTGCGCAAAGTTGGTGTGCGGATCAAGTTCCTCAGCGATGGTGATGTTGCAGGTGCGATGGCACCTGCGTTCCCAGAGGCAGGTATTGATCTGTATGTCGGATCAGGAGGAGCACCGGAAGGTGTGCTTGCTGCAGCCGCCTTATCCTGCCTGGGAGGCGAGATTCAAGGTCGCCTGATGCCTGCGAACGCAGACGAATTCCAGCGCTGCTTGCAAATGGGAATCGACAATCCTTACAAAGTATTAACGATGCAGGATATGATCGGCACGGAAGATGTTATTTTTGCAGCAACTGGTGTTACCCCTGGTGAGATTCTTGGGGGAGTGCGTTACCTCGCAGATGATCGGGCAGAGACCGATTCCATTGTCATGCGTGCCAAAACCAAAACGATTCGTTTCATCCGTTCTCAGCATTTCCTTCCTAATAAGGAAGTGTTGCACAAAGTGCGGCAGCTTCAATCTACACCTGAGCCTTCAGATCGCATTCAAAGTAATGTCACTATTATGGAACAGGCTGAGTTCAGTCAATCATCTGTTGGTAACGGTGTGACGACCTGATATAGGTCTGCACTGTAGTTGGTCTGCCCCAACATGAGTCCATGTGAAAGCATGTGAATCAGAAGGTACTATAGGACAAGTTACAAGAAAATATAGTAAGCAAGAGGTGGGGAATTTGTTTACACAAATCCTCATCTTTTTTTGTGTTAAAAGCATTGACAACGGTTACAACACATGAGAAGATGTACGCGCGTACATAATCATTTGATACACTGCATCGGTTTGGCAGGTGTTCAGGAAACATGAAGGAGGTGAGATCCATGGCATCCCGTAAAGAAGTGGCTGATCTTGCCGGTGTTTCGGAAGCTACAGTATCCCGAGTTCTTAATGGCGTTGGTCCTATTAAAGAGGAAACCCGTCGTAAGGTTATTGAAGCTTCCGAGCAGTTGGGTTACGTCCCCAGCGCACTGGCCCGCAGCTTTGCGAGAAGTAAAAGCGGTAACCTTGGCGTGGTGTTGCCCTACGTCCCGAAAGCACACTTGTTCTCGGCGTATTTCTTCTCGGAAATGCTGAGTGGCATTGGGAGCAAAGCCAGGGACAACGGCATGGACCTGCTGGTCATGTTCAGGACACCGGGTGAAGTGATGAATTATACGGATCTGTTCCGCCGTCAGAAAGTGGATGCTTGCATTATTCTCGGCGCACGAGATGAACATGGGGAACTGGCAGCCATGCAGAGGCTTCAGCAGGAAGGACATCCCTTTTGCATTATGAGCCAGCACTTTGCAGGTGAATCATTCATGGAAGTGGATGCCGATCATGTGGAGGGCAGCAGGCTGGCAATCCGTCACCTTACCGATCAGGGCTACCGGAATATCGCCTTTCTTAATGGTCCGGATAGTTATTCCAACAGTCAGGAGCGGCTTCAGGGCGTTCATATCGGACTGAATGAAGCCGGAATGAATATGGATTCCAGTCTGTTGCTGGAGGGGAACTATGGCAGACGAAGCGGGGTGGAGGCAGCTGCCACCATTGCAGCCCGGCTTAACGAGATTGACGCTGTATTTGCTGCGAATGACCGGATGGCAATCGGTGTTATGCATGGTTTGCGTGAGCGTGGGATCAAGGTTCAGGATTTCCCAGCGTTTGTAGGTTATGATGACTCCGATGCGGCCGAGATGGCGGTTCCGCCGCTGAGCAGCGTCAGGGTTCCCTTTTATGAAATGGGAGAACTGGCCGCATCCAAACTTATTCATGGATCACTGGGAGCAACAGCTTCAACAGTGAATTCCGAAGTTCCCTCAGAAACAGCAAGGCAGTTGTTGCCTACAGAGCTGATCATCCGTGCCTCTTCAATCCGTAATTAATACATTGCTAGTTATATTCCAAAGGAGGAAGTGACCATGTCAAAGCGTCTTCGTGTCGGAATGGTTGGATACAAATTTATGGGGAAAGCCCACAGCAACGCTTATCGCAGTCTGCCGATGTTTTTCCCGTCTGCCCCGCTGCAGCCGGAGATGTCTGTAATCTGTGGACGGAACGAGCAGGGAGTTCAGGAGGCTGCCAGTCAGTTCGGCTGGTCTGAAAGTATAACGGACTGGCGCGAGCTGGTGCGGCGTGATGATATCGATCTGATCGATATTAACGCTCCAAGTGATGCCCATAAGGAAATAGCACTGGAAGCCGCTCGTCAGGGTAAACATCTGTTCTGTGAAAAGCCGCTGGCTTTGTCGCTAGCTGATTCGCGTGAAATGCTCCAGGCTGCTGAAGAAGCAGGAGTTGCGCACATGGTCGGATTCAACTACCGTTTCTCTCCAGCGGTGCAGCTGGCTAAAGAGTTGGTGCAAAGCGGACGCCTAGGCAAAATCTATCATTTCCGTGCGTTTTTCCTTCAGGATTGGATCATGGACCCTTCGTTCCCGCTGGTATGGCGTCTGCAAAAGGAAGTAGCCGGTTCCGGCTCACATGGCGATCTTGGCGCACACCTAATTGATCTTGCACGTTTCCTGGTGGGTGAATTCAAGGAAGTAATCGGGATGAGCGAAACGTTCATTAAAGAGCGGCCGCTGGCTTCGGAAATGACCGGACTTAGTGCCAAAGGCAGTTCGAACGCAGATGCTCCGAAGGGCGAAGTAACGGTAGATGATGCCACGTTGTTCCTGGCACGCTTTGCAGATGGTGCGCTCGGAAGCTTCGAGGCTACACGCTTTGCAGCAGGTCATCGCAGTACCAACTCCTTTGAGATCAACGGCAGTCTGGGCAGCGTTCGGTTTGATTTTGAACGGATGAATGAACTGGAAGTGTATTTTACGAAGGACGATGAAGATGTGCAGGGCTTCCGCCGTGTTCTGGCGACTGATCCGGCACACAAATATGCTGAGGCGTGGTGGCCTGCGGGACATACGATTGGATTCGAGCACACGTTCACACATGAAATGCTGGAACTGGTGACCGCGATCTCCGAAGGACGGCAGCCTGAACCAAGTTTCCACGATGGGGTTGCCTGTCAAGCGGTATTAGAAGCTGTTGAACGTTCCGTTACAGAGCGTCGCTGGGTGTCGCTAGAAGAAATGTAAGCATTAAACCACTGAATTGTGAAGTGGACATCATGTTGGCACTCATTTGAAATAAATAAGCTAGATTTAAGCTAGGATGTTGGCCTCGGAGAGGTCTTGAGTTTGCATAAGGTCCGATAGAGAATGACAATAACTTAACTTCCGGAAAGCGAGTGATGGGTGATGAGCAAAGCACTAATCGTATGGGGCGGCTGGGATGGACATGAACCAGAGCAGGTAGCAGCGATTTTTGAACGCATTTTGAAGGAAGAACAATTCGAGGTTGAAGTCTCAGATACACTGGAAGCTTATGCGGATGCAGAGAAACTGCTGGGCCTGGATCTGATCGTTCCGTTGTGGACAATGGGACAGATTGAACAGGAACTAGTCAATAACGTATCTGCGGCTGTTCAGAGCGGCGTGGGTCTTGCGGGTCTTCACGGCGGGATGTGTGATGCGTTCCGTAACAACGTCGACTGGCAGTTCATGACGGGTGGGCAGTGGGTTGCGCATCCAGGGAACGACGGCGTGGAGTACACGGTAAACATGAAACGTGGTTCCAGTCCGCTCTTGGATCATATTGAAGATTTCCAGGTGAAAAGTGAACAGTATTACCTGCACGTGGATCCTGCAGTAGAAGTGCTGGCAACGACACGCTTCCCAATTGTTAACGGTCCGCATGCAGCGAATGGCCCAGTAGATATGCCAGTCGTTTGGACCAAACGCTGGGGTGCAGGCCGCGTGTTCTACAACTCGCTCGGACACCATGCAGATATCGTGGAGATGAAACAAGTTACTGAAATGATGCGTAGTGGTTTCAAATGGACTGCCGCAGGCAAAGCACTTGCGCAAAGCCGCAAGGACGCAGTGGCTGAAGTTTACACAGGAATGGCTGATAACCAAAATCACTAATTTAATTTAAACCTAATTCATATCCGTTGAGATAAATATATTGACCCACATAAAGCGGTGTTGAGTTGTTTTGGAAGCGCTATATCAATTAGGAACACGAAGGGAGTCCACGCATGAAAACAATGAAAGTAGGCATTATTGGCTGCGGTAAAATCAGTGGTATTTATATGGAGAACTGTCACCGATTTGAGGTGCTTGATCTTGTAGCGGTTGCAGATCTAGATCGGAACAGGGCAGAGGAGCAGGCGGCTACTTATCATGTTCCTAACGTATACACGGTAGATGAAATTTTGGCAGACCCTGAGATCGACTTGATTATCAATCTGACAATCCCTGCCGTTCATGCGGATGTATGCTTGAGAGCGCTCGAAGCAGGCAAACATGTCTACGTGGAAAAACCACTCGCAGTCACACGTGAAGAGGGTCAGGCGGTCCTGGAAACGGCTAAGCGCAAAGGGCTGCTGGTAGGCTGTGCGCCAGAGACGTTCTTTGGTTCAGGCATTCAGACGGCACTCAAAGTGGTAGAGGATGGTGTCATTGGCAAACCTGTGGCCGCTACCGCATTCATGATGAGCCGTGGGCATGAGCATTGGCATCCAGATCCGGAGTTCTACTATGCAGCCGGTGGCGGGCCGATGTTTGATATGGGGCCCTATTACCTGACTGCGCTCGTACAATTGCTGGGACCAATCAAGTCCATTGCTGGCATGACGGGCAAAGCGATGGAACAGCGGACGATCACGAGTGAGAAAAAGCGGGGTCAGAGCATCCCTGTTGAAATTCCGACGCATGTAGCCGGATTGTTGCAATTTGAGCAGGGAGCTATCGGCACGCTGATTACGAGTTTTGACGTATTTGGCGGAAGTGTGTTGCCACCGATTGAAGTATACGGCACGCATGGAACACTACAGGTTCCTGATCCAAACACATTCGGTGGTCCAGTTCGTTACCGCTTGCTAGGTGATGAGGAATGGACTGAGGTACCGCTTCTGCCAGGATATCAGGAAAATACACGTGGCATCGGTGTTGCAGATATGGCTTATGCCGTGGGCAGCGGACGTGCTCATAGAGCAAGTGGAGAGCTGGCCTACCATGTGCTTGAAGCGATGTGGGCGTTCCATGATTCTTCGGATGAGCAGACTTTTTATAAAATGGATAGCACATGTCAGCGCCCAGCTGCACTGCCGGCAGATCTTCCATTATACACACTTGATCAATAATCGATTAAGTTAGAAGTATAGCCCTGACTCCCGATACGTGGGAAGCAGGGCTATTTTCAATTTATATCAAGCATGATTAGGGTTCGAATCCTGCCTGGCTAATCCATATTTCATGTTCCTCAAAATGCGCCTTCATTCGCTCGACTACCATTTTGTATGCCTCAGGACTGAACCAATCTTCCTTGCCCACTTGTTCGTAAAGTGGCTTCATGCCAAGTCTCCGGGTTCGCTTGCCCTCACTGCCATCTCCCATAAAGTAATCATCAATGCATATACGATCAACAAGCGGCCTCAGAATGGCTGCAAAGCTTTCGCTGCTGGGCAATACTGGCGCAATAGCAGCTTGTGTGGGGATACCGGCATCTTGCAGTTGTTCCAGGGCACGCAATCTGCCCGCGATTGGCGGAGCTGAAGGACTGAACTGCTTGCGGATATCATCCAGATCCGTTTCCACGGTCATGCTAACCCGGACCCGGTCACCCAACTTTTTCAGCAGATCGATATCTCGGGTCACCAATGGGCTTCGGGTTTGAACCAATATAAAATCGGGTGGATGCTCAGCCATGACTTCTAGCAAAGACCGCGTGATTTGCTCCTTATATTCAACGGGCTGATACGGGTCTGTACTGGATGACATAAAAATAGTGACTTTACCTTTCGATTTCGCACGCTTCAGCTCCTTGGCAAACACATTGGCGGCTTCCTGTTTCACATCAACCCAGCTGCCCCATGGCTCTTTGCGAAATAAAGATACGGGCATTTGCCTTACATAACAGTAGGAACAGCCAAAGGCGCAGCCTGTGTATGGATTCAGCGTATGCGTATAACCATTAAGGAACCCAGTTCCTTTGTTCAGCAACGTTTTGGGTACTTTGTATACTAAGCTGGTCTTCATAATTGATCACGCCTTTGTTCACGATAATTGGCAGGTGTACATCCTGTATGTTTTCGAAATACAGTAATAAAATACGCCGGATTGGCTATGCCAACCTGTCGACCGATATCTGTGACGGTAAGCCGGGTGCTTTCAAGCAATTTCCGGGCTTCAGTGACTCTTTTTTCCTGAATATACTCCACCGGAGTTAGGCCGGTAATCCGTTTGAACACCCGATGCAGATGATACGGACTACCGTGACTCACATTTGCAAGAATATCAAGTGTAAGGGGCTCGGCATAATGATGTTCAATATAGTCTGTTACAACGGAAATCCATTCCTGGTCGGGGACTCGCTCGCCCGTTGGTTTGCACCGTTTGCATGGACGGAAATGTCGCGCCAAAGCTTCTTCAGGATTGTTAAATATAGAGACATTCTCATATTTGGGTGCTTTCGACTTGCAGGAAGGTCGGCAAAAGATGCCTGTTGTTTTGACACCATAATAGAATTCCCCATCAAAGTTGCTATCGTTGTGGATAATGGCATTCCACTGTTTGTCATCTATAGGAACTGAATCTGATTGATAGGAATTGTGACTTTCCAAAAGAATCACCTCAAGTCTCATTATACCCCTGATTTATGGGAATCGACGAAGTTTCAAACAAAAAAGCAAGATATCAATATGTTGGAAATGGACATCCCTTCAATCTGGTTGAAATATAGGCTACAATGTACAGGATGGCAAGCTGTTTAATTGTGAAATTTATTTACGAAAGAGGTAGATTGAATGGTTCGTTTTGGAGTGGTAGGTACCAACTGGATTACAGAGAGACTTCTTGAGGCCGCTGCACAAGTCGAAGGATTCGAATTGACCGCCGTGTACTCAAGAACTGAAGATAAAGCTAATGCATTTGCAGATCAATATCAGGCTGCGCTTCGATTTACTAGCCTCGAAGAGATGGCTACGAGTGATGGGCTCGATGCCGTGTACATTGCTACACCGAATACCTTTCATGCGGAGCAGGCAGAGTTGTTTTTGAGAAACGGCAAACATGTACTGTGCGAGAAGCCTTTGGCCGCCAATGGAGCAGAGGTCCGTCGTATGATTGATACAGCGAAAGAACATGGAGTTCTGCTCATGGAGGCCATGAAATCGACCCTTGTTCCCTCGTTCAAAATGGTTCAATCTCACCTACATAAAATTGGCCCGGTACGTAAATATGTGGCGAGCTATTGCCAGTACTCTTCCCGGTACGACAAGTATAAGGAAGGAATCGTCCTGAATGCGTTCAAACCCGATCTTGCTAATGGAGCGTTAATGGATCTTGGTGTGTATTGTCTCTATCCATTGATTACGTTGTTTGGCGAGCCTAAACAAGTTCAGTCCCAGGCATTGATGCTGGAATCAGGGGTAGATGGACAAGGCAGTGTTATTCTGAATTATGATGAGATGGAAGCGGTAGTGACGTACTCCAAAATCTCCAATTCTCACGTTCCAAGTGAAATTATGGGCGAACGCGGCAGCCTCCTCATTGACAAAATTGGTTCACCGGAACATGCGGAGATACGCTACAATGATGGTACGGTGGAAAAACTCACTGCCGAGCAAATTTACCCGTCGATGTATTATGAGGTGGAGGAGTTTGTCAATCTGATTCAGCAGGGCAAAAAGGAATCGGATATGAACACGTATGAACGTTCCTACGTTACCATGCAGGTGATGGATCAGATCCGGCAGCAGATTGGTCTTGTTTTTCCTAATGATTAATTCTGGAAAGTGAGCTGAGACGAGATGAGCAGAGATGAGCAGAAGAGCAGAGTAGCCGGCCTGGAGCTGGCACAGATTATTTTTATCGGGCGAACCTTCGAGGAATATATGAAGATGTTCAACCTGACCGTGGAAGAAATTAAAGGTAAGTCCATTCTCGATTGTCCGGGTGGGGCTTGTTCATTCAGTAGCCATGCGCGAGAGTGGGGTGCAGATCCCATGGCAGCGGATATCGCCTATGAACATGAGATCAGCCAACTGGAAGTGAAGGGACTTCAGGATATTGAACATACGATGAAACAAATGGAACACGTACAAGACAAATATAGATGGGATGATTTCGGTTCGATTCAAGGCTTGAAAGAAGAACGTAGACGTGCAATCACAGACTGTGTAGCGGATATGAAACGTTTCCCTGACCGTTATGTGGCTTCTGTACTGCCGGAGTTACCTTTTGCCGATGAACAATTCGACCTAACATTGTCAGCACATTTCCTGTTTACGTATGCAGATCGCCTGAATACCGAATTCCATCTACAGACGATCCTTGAGCTGTTGCGAGTAACCAAGCGGGAGCTGCGTATCTTCCCAACAGTAGACTTGTCTGGCAAACGTTATGAGCACATGGATGAACTAAAGGCTATACTGGAAGAGCGCGGTTATATTACTTCTGAAGAGAAAACTTCATACGAATTCCAGCGGGGAGCACACACGATGCTCCATATTGTGAAATCCCGGTAAACATACCTGAATTGCAACAGCACAGACAGCACTTCATTCATATGGAGGTTTTAATAAGATACGCATGACCAGAACAGGTTAGGAGGTTTTATCGGATGAAAAAAGTACTTATACTTGGTGGGACACGGTTCTTTGGCAAACGTCTGGTTGATCATTTGCTGTGGGAAGGAAAGTCTCAGATCACAGTCGCAACTCGCGGCAAAACGGATGTAGACTTTGGGCCTGAGGTCAACCGGATTAAAATGGATCGTGAAGACCCGAAATCTCTTGCCGAGGTTGCCCAGACCGACATGTGGGATATTGTCTATGACAACATCTGCTACTCGCCAGATGCCGCGAAGTCGGCTTGTGAAGCTTTTGCGGGACGTACCCAAAGATACATTTTGACATCAACGCTCTCGGTATATGGAGATCCCAAACCTGGATTTACCGAATCCGATTTCGATCCGTACACCTACCCGGTGCAATACGGAAGCCACGAAGATTTCTCCTATGGCGAGGGTAAACGTCTAGCGGAAGCTGTGTTTTTCCAGGAGGCGGATTTCCCAGTGGCGGCGATGCGCATTCCAATTGTACTCGGGATTGATGATTACACGCGAAGACTTCATTTTCATATTGAACATGTGCAAAAAGGAAAACCTATCGGCATGCCCAATCCGAACGCCGAGATTGGATTTATCAATTCCACCGAAGCCGCGAGATTTCTCGCTTGGCTTGGACATTCATCCATTACAGGACCTGTGAATGCAGCGTCCAAAGGGACGATAACACTTTCCGCCATGATGCATCTGATCGAAACGGTAACAGGCATGCAATCACAGGTATTGACCGAAACGATCAAAGAAGACATGTCACCCTTTGGAATTTCGGAATCCTGGACAATGGATACATCCAAAGCAGAGCAGGCGGGATATACATTCGAAGCATTAATGGATTGGTTCCCGGGTCTAGTTCGAGAAGTCGCTCTGGCACTTCAATCTGAAGGCTAGAATCCATATATATAAGAGGTACATTTCATAAAAAAACAGGACGCAATTCAGAGATATATTCTCCGATGCGTCCTGTTTGTATTTGCTTCAACAAAACAGTTTCTCTCAAGTCAGGGTTGGTCTACGACTGATTTTCCTTTTATTCGCAAGGTACAGAGGCCGAAGCGCGAATACGCAGCTCCGATGGCATAATGACGGTCTGTGGTTCCTCAGGAGCCTTGCCTTCAATTCGGTCAATCAGCATTTGCATGCCGATGGCACCAAAATCATAGGCAGGCTGTGCAGCAACCGTGAGAAAGGGATCAAAGGCAGAAGCCAAATCCAGGTCATCAAAACAGACGACCGAGATGTCTTCAGGCACACGCAGCCCCCGTTTACGTAAAAGTCGAATGACGCCAATGGCGAGCATGTTGTTTGCTGCAAATATGGCTGTAGGTTTGTGCTGATGTGCAAGCAAACTGTCGATACCCACTTCATCGCTGAAATCCCGGTAGCCTGTTCGAAGGATTAATCCTTCATCAAAGGGCAGCTGGGCTTCCCGGAGTCCCTCCATGTATCCTTCTTCTCGCAGCCGCGCAGTCGAAACCTCGGAAGAACCATTAACCAGAGCAATGCAGCGGTGTCCCAGATTCGTCAGATATCGAATCAATTGAAGCGCACCGTCTCGGCTGTCCCCAGCGATAACGTCAGATGTGATTCCCGGAACAGTTCGGTCCAAAATAACAAACGGAATGCTGCGTTCCTGCAGCTGCTTCAAGTGACTCAGCGATCGGTCCCCTGCAGGTGCAAACAGCACACCATCGACGCGAGTCGACAGAATGGTTTCCACATAATTTTTCTCCTTGTCGTAATCCTCGTCGCTATTGCTGAACAAGAGGCGATAACCACGCAGATTTGCAGCGTCCTCAGCCCCCCGGGCCAGCGTTGTATAGAAGGGGTTCGTAATATCCGTAATCAGCAGTGACAGCATATGAGTCCGTTGCAGCACAAGACTGCGCGCATTCGAGTTGGGTATGTAACCAAGTTCTTCGATGACCTGTTGTACACGCTCGCGTGTAGCCGGACTAATACGACCTGTTTGATTAATGACTTTGGAGACGGTCATGGCGGAGACGTTGGCTTTTTTGGCAATATCATAAATGGTAATCAATAGGATCTAACCTTTCCGCAACATAGTCTTTCCATTCTATAGGATAATGCCGATTGACAGCAAGATAGGCTCATGCTATCTTAGGGTTACCGATAACCCTAATCATAAAAAAAGTTGATTTATTTCAGTCTCACCGCTCTTCATTTTGCTCACATCGCTTCCTTCACACTCCATAATAGGACAGCATAACGGAGTCAATAATATAGAGCGGTTTATTAAACTAATTATTTGTAAACGCATTCATAATGAGAAAAAGAACTGACCGTTGGCATGCAATGCTAATGTGTTACCTCGGGTATCGGTGAAGAGAAGGAACAGAATCCCTAATTTGCCCCAACAAAATACACACGGACAAGTCACAAGTAATTCGTACCTATTCTATGAAACCATTGAAGGAGGACGTTTTAGTATGACACATCAGGATTATCGTTATAAACAGGCATTTCCCAAGATTGGTATTCGTCCCACGATTGACGGAAGACGCAAGGGTGTTCGTGAATCATTGGAAGAGCAGACGATGCGCATGGCGACGTCCGTTGCCGAGCTGCTCGCAACAGAACTTCGGTATCCCGATGGTTCGCCGGTAGAATGCGTCGTTGCCGAGTCCTGTATTGGCGGTGTGAACGAGGCAGCGGCAGCAGCGGAACTATTCAGTCGCTCCAACGTGGGCGTGACCATTACAGTTACACCATGCTGGTGTTATGGAACAGAAACGATGGATATGTCTCCTTCTATTCCTACAGCTATCTGGGGCTTTAATGGAACCGAACGTCCGGGTGCAGTATATCTGGCAGCAGTGCTCTCTGCCCATGCACAGAAGGGGATTCCGGCTTTTGGTATCTATGGCGAGGATGTGCAGGATGGAGGAGATACGACGATTCCTGATGACGTTCGTGAGAAATTGCTTCGCTTCAGCCGTGCTGGTCTTGCCGCTGCAACATTGAAGGGACGTGCTTATCTGTCTATCGGCTCGGTATCCATGGGTATTGCCGGCTCCATCGTGAACGATTCTTTTTTCCAGGAGTATCTGGGCATGCGGAACGAATATGTGGATATGAGTGAACTGACTCGTCGTATAGAAGAAGAAATCTACGATCCTGAGGAGTATAAGCTGGCGCTAGCATGGGTGAAGGAGAACTGTAGTGAAGGACCGGACAACAATCCTGCCCATCTGCAGACAGACCGCAAACGCAAAGAGTATGAATGGGAAACGGTTGTGAAAATGACGCAGATCGTACGTGACCTGATGGCTGGCAATCCGAAGCTTGCGGAGCTGGGATTCACTGAAGAATCTATGGGCCACCACGCGATTGTCTCCGGATTTCAGGGACAACGACAGTGGACGGATCATTCACCCAACGGAGATTTTCTGGAATCCATCCTGAATTCTTCCTTTGACTGGAATGGCAAACGCTCGCCTTATCTGGTGGCAACAGAGAACGACAGCCTGAATGGTGTGTCGATGTTATTTGGTTCCCTGCTTACACATACCGCGCAGATCTTCGCAGATGTACGCACCTATTGGAGCCCGGATTCGGTAAAACGCGTGACAGGGCACCAGCTGGAAGGAAACGCAAAGGACGGTATTTTGCATCTGATCAACTCCGGTTCTGCGGCATTGGATGGTACAGGGCAACAATCAAGAGCGGGTGAGCCTGTGCTCAAGCCTTTCTGGGAAATTACAGACGAAGAGGTTCAGGACTGCCTGAAAGCCACCTCATGGCGGCCGGCATCCGTGGAATATTTCCGGGGCGGCGGCTATTCGGCTGATTTCCTGACCAAGGGCGGCATGCCTGTTACGATGACGCGTCTCAATTTGGTTAAAGGACTAGGGCCAGTACTGCAAGTGGCTCAAGGTTACACCGTCGACCTGCCTGAGGATGTGCACGATACGCTGGATCAGCGGACAGATCCGACTTGGCCTTCCACCTGGTTTGCACCTGTTCTGACGGGCTCAGGGGCTTTTACTTCGGTCTATGAAGTAATGAATCAATGGGGCGCGAACCATGGCTCCATCTCTTATGGACATATCGGAGGGGATTTGCTAACACTGGCCTCCATGCTTCGTATCCCAGTGAGTATGCATAATGTACCGGAATCCGAGATTTTCCGTCCACGTGCCTGGGGACTGTTCGGCACAAGTGAACCGGAAAGTGCCGATTACCGGGCATGCAGCGTCTTTGGACCGTTGTATCGTTAACATCCAAACGGCTTGACGCGGAAGCGAAGGAGGCATGAGAGATGGGAACTCAGGCAACACATGTGCTTGCTGCCGATTACGGCGCCGGAAGTGGCCGGGTGGTCCGTGGGACTTTTGACGGAAGTAAGCTTTCATTAGAGGAAGTGCATCGATTCAGTAACGATCCTGTACTCCTGGGGGATGGATTGTACTGGGATTTCCTGCGACTTTTCCACGAACTGAAACAAGGGATTGTAAAGGGCATGCAAGGCATCTCCCAACCGGTCCATTCCATTGCTGTGGATACGTGGGGAGTCGACTATGGATTAGTGGACGGGGAGGGAAGATTATGCTTCAACCCCCGTCATTATCGGGAATCGCGTAATGCGAAGTGGATGGAAGAAGCCCTGCACATGGTGAATGAAGAAGAGCTATATTCCATGTCCGGTGTCCTGTCACAACAGATAAATACCGTATTTCAACTACTTGGAAGTGTGCGCGAGCACTCGGAAGCTCTGCGGCCAGATGTGCGCATGTTATTGATGCCGGATTTGTTTAATTATTATCTATCTGGTCAGCAGGCCTGCGAATACACAATTGCCAGTACAAGCGGACTATTGCATGCCGGAGAGGTCCGTTGGAATGAACAATTAATTGGCCGACTGGGTATCCCGGAGACGTTATTCCCACCACTCGTACAGCCAGGCACGGTGCTGGGGCAGTTAACGGATGACTTGTGTGCAGAGTTGAAGATTGAACCGATGCAAGTGATATCTGTAGGTTCACATGATACAGCATCTGCATTGGCAGCCATTCCTGCGACAGATTCGGAATTTGCCTTTATTAGCTGTGGCACCTGGTCTCTCATGGGCGTGGAACGCGACCGTCCTGTATTGGATAATCGTAGTCGTCAACTAGGGTTCACCAATGAGGGCACGGTAAATGGCAAAGTGCGAACCTTGAAGAATCGCTCAGGCCTGTGGTTATTACAGGAGTGCAAACGGCAGTGGGAACGGGAGAATCAACGTTTTACCCATGAGGAACTGGTCCAGTTCGCTGCTTCGGCAACCGCTCATCAATGTTATGTATCGCCCGGTGATGGGGTGTATTTGGCACCAGGCGACATGCCAGAGCGAATCCGGCAACAGTGCAGTGTTAGCGAGCAAGCAATACCTGAAACGACCGGAGCCATTGTACGTTGTATTCTCGAAAGTTTGGCACTGGAGTTCAGACAGACTCTGGATGAACTGGAGCTAATTACAGGCACTCGGCCACGGGTGATTCATATGGTCGGTGGAGGTGTGCATAATCGCTTATTGTGTCAATTTACGGCGAATGCAGCAGGGATTCCGGTGATAGCGGGTCCTGCCGAGGCAACTTCAGCCGGAAATTGCATGCTGCAATTTCTGGCACATGGCGAAGTGAGCAGCTTGTCCGAGGTGCGAGAAGTTATGGCTTCTTCCTTTTCTCCCGAAACCTATGAGCCAGAAGACACCGCAAGATGGCAGGAAGCCTACGTAAGATACCAAAACCTGAATCAAACATTGGCGAGCAAATCCAATTAGATGAGCATTTTGTAAAATGCTTAAAAAGAAAAATCAAAGGAGTGGAGCAGAACATGTCTGAACAACAGGTAAGGGAAGAATTGACCAAATATGCCCGCAGAGCGGTTGCTCAGGGACTGGTGGTTGGACCTGGGGGGAATCTGAGCGCCCGTTTCGAAGGAACGATGCTTCTTTCGCCGAGTGGTTACGCACTAGAGGATCTGGAACCTGACGAATGGATCGCGATTGATATTGCGACAGGAGAGACACGTGCCGGATCAACACGCCCTTCCTCCGAGGTGTTGATGCATCTGTATAGCTATCGGGTCAACCCTGACATTCAAGCCATTGTGCATACACATCCGGCATACACCATCGCCCTGAGTCTCGTTTTCGATGAATTGCCTCATTTGTTCCCTGATCAGTCGGCACTGGTAGGCGATATTGGCTTTGTCCCTTATGTTCTGCCCACAACCAAACTTCTTGCTGATGCGGTGGCTGCCAAGGTTGAAGAGCACACAGCGCTTATTCTGGTTAACCACGGATTGGTCACGACAGGTAAAAACCTGCGCGAAGCCTACTACCGCACCCAGGTGGTGGAGGAAAGCGCCAAGGTGTACATGATCGCCAAGGCAGCAGGGGAGCCTAAAGTGCTTACTGCGGAAGAATACAAGGAGATCCAATCTCTTGAAAGTGAAGCCTACCGCGTACAGCTGCTGCAACAACTCAAGTCATAAATGAATATTTATAATTAAACGAAATTTAAAGGTTATCTCAACAAAGAGCAGATTACGTCCTCCAGAAAAATAATCTGGAATACAGGATGTGAATTGCTCTTTTTTTATTTTGGATCAAACGGGGAGTACATGGTGAGAAAAATAATACATAGTAATTGGGTAAGAATTATTGAAATTATTGTCGATTGAAGGTATACTGTCGTTAATCATCAGTGAGTAACAACAAAAAAACTACAATTATTTATATATGAGGAGTGAATTTAGTGGGTCCTGAGCTAAACGAATTGGAGTTGGAATACGAACTGCTGAAGCAGCTTCGGGACGCGAGCGCTCCCATCGGGGCCAGCACGTTGGTTCATACCCTGGGCAAAACGTACGGTCTAAGTCAGGCTACAATCGGAAGAAGACTTATGGAGATGGACGTTGAAGGTTTCACGATACTGGAGGGCCGGAGGGGAAGGGTTCTGACCGAACAGGGGCTGGAACGAATCAAGATTCTGGAGAAGGATTTACAGCAAAAAAGTGTAAATTCCCAGCTCATTCAGATGCTGAACCATTCCGGTGAAAAGGCTCTGCTTGATGTCCTTGTAGCTAGAAGGGCTCTGGAACGGGAAATTGCTTCCCTGGCAGCACAACGAGCCTCCAAAGAATACATAGTGCTACTGGAAGCCTCTATTGCTACCCAGCATCAATTGCTTTCCCAGAATATTATTCCTTACGAGGAGGACCGGGAATTTCACAGGCTACTGGCTTATGCGGCTCAAAACCAGATTCTGCTGCATGCGGTTGAACTCGTCTGGGAGACAAGCCGTGATTTCCTGGAAACAGCTTATATTAGGCAAAGAGTAGGTAGCGAACTGGTCGTGGACCACCAGCGGATTCTTGAGGCAGTAGCAGCAGGCTCCCCGGAACAGGCTGAAGCTGCAATGGTGAATCATATTAACCAGATGATTGAGGATGTCAAACGATATTTTGCCATGCAGAACCTTAATATAACTTCGGATGAGACCCGGTGATAAAGGAGTTGAACTTGTGAAAACAATTTATCGATTAGGTATAGATATCGGAGGCACATTCACGGATGCCCTGGTTATGGACAATCATGGCAGGGTGATTGCGGCACTGAAAACGCCATCGATTGCAGCAGCTCCGGAACAGGCGATTTTTAATGCACTTGATCAGCTCAAGGAAAGCGGAGTCGATCTTCATGAGATCGATCTGTTTGTGCACGGAACAACACTTGGGGTTAACACCCTAATTGAGCGTAACGGCGCAGTTACAGGTCTGTTGGTCACCAAAGGGTTCCGGGATATTCTCGAGATTCGGAGGCTACGACTCGAGGATACAACCAATCTGTATGGTGACAAGACCGATGCGCTTGTTCCGAGACATCTCGTTAAGGAAGTGGATGAGCGAGCACTTGCGAGCGGTAGCATACTTCAACCACTGGATCAGAAGCAACTGCTTCAAGCGGTGGACGAGCTGGTGGAAGAGGGGGTTGCTGCCTTGGCGATCAGTTTTTTGCACGCTTATGTCAATCCTGCTCATGAGCAGCTTGCGGAAGAGTTAATCAGGGAACGTCATCCGCACCTGTTTCTCTGCAGAAGCAGTGCCATTTGGCCGCAGCAGCGTGAATTCGAACGTACACTCGCCACAGCCATGAATGCATATGTTGGGGAACGCATGGGATCATACTTTCTTCGTCTGCAAGAAGGAATTGGCGCTTACGGTCTGAAAGCCAATCTGCTGTCCACAATGTCCAATGGTGGAATCATGACGGCGGCCAGAGCGGCCAAAGAGCCTGTACGTACTCTTCTGTCCGGTCCTGCTTCCGGCGTAATCGCCGCAACCCATATTGCCGAGCAGGCCGGCATCCATCAAGTCATCACGTTTGACATGGGCGGGACAAGCGTTGATGTTGCCCTCATCGATAAAGAGCCTGCCTATTCTACCGAGAATAAGGTTGGGGATTTTCCAGTCATCATTCCCGCTGTGGATGTAACCGCGATTGGAGCGGGTGGGGGCTCAATTGCCTGGCTCGATTCCGTAGGGGTACTCAAGGTGGGACCACGAAGCGCAGGAGCCAATCCAGGTCCAGCCTCCTATCATCGTGGGGGAGAAGAGCCTACAACAACGGATGCTTATCTGCAACTGGGCATTTTGCAAGCTGATCGATTCCTTGGCGGACAGATGAATCTTTACCCCGAGCTTGCAGAACGTGCTCTGGGCAATCTTGGCGAACGGCTTGGACTAAGTCCCACGCAAACTGCACAGGCCATTCTTGATGTGGCCACCGCCAATATGTATGCCCAGTTCTCTCCGCTCATGGCACGCAAGGGGGTTGATCCCCGGGACTTTACGCTGCTCGCCTATGGTGGAGCTGGGCCGATGCATGCTTTTCTCATGGCGCGTGAAGTGGGCATCCGCCGAGTGCTGATCCCGCCATCTCCAGGAACACTTTGTGCCATGGGCTGCACGGTTGCCAACCTTCGCAATGATTTCGTTCATACCTTGCACAAAAGCAGTCACACGCTTGAGCCTGGTGAGTTAGCGAATCTATACACCAGACTGGAGCATCAAGGGCGTAGTTGGGTTGAAGAGGAAGCCCGCGGCGGAGTGAAACTGGAACATATCTATTGCTTATACAGCGCCGACATGCGTTACGAAGGTCAGGCCTTTGATTTGGAGGTTACGCTCACATCCGAAGAAATCGCCGATCCTGAGAAAGCAAGGATCAAATTCCATATGTACTACCAAAATGTGTTTGGCATCAGCCAGCCGGAAGCTGATGTGATGTTCGTTAGTCTGAGAGCGACCATTGTTGGCATTCTGCCCACCCAAAGCACAGCATCTCCGGCAGAGTTGCCATTCGATGAGAGTGAAGCAGAAGAACGGATCATCACTTTTGACCACGAACAGCGAATAGCAAAAGTTCTAAAGAGGGGACAGATCCCACTGGATATGCCCATTCTTGGGCCCGTTATTGTGGAGGAATATGATACAACCATTTTCATCCCGCCTGGGTTTACGGTATACCGGGATGGTAACGGTAATGTGATTGGGGAGGTGGAGCAATGATTGGCGACAAGGTTTTTCTTGAAATTTTCAACAACCGGATTCAGGCTGCGGTGGAGGAAATGGCCAATGTCGTGCTGCGCACGGGATTCACCGCTTTTGTTAAAGAAACGGGCGATTTTGGAACCTACCTCTTGTCACCATCCGGGGAAACGTTTGGGTCGCCATTAGAGACGGGTTACAATCTGTCCCTTGGCATCCCTGCTGCGGCGACCATAAACAGCATTACAGACTGGAAGGAAGGCGATCTGGTCATCTGCAATGATCCTTATTCCACCAAAGGCATGGTGACACATCTACCGGATGTTCATCTGATCAAGCCCTATTTTCACAAAGGGGAAATCATCGCATACGGCATGTGCTTCGTTCATTCTTCCGATGTAGGTGGTAAGGTACCGGGGAGCGTATCTCCAAGCGCCTACGATATTCATATGGAAGGCATTCGAATTGCGCCAGTCAAGCTGTATGAAGCAGGCGTTCTTAATGAGCAGATACTGCGCATGTTTCTGGACAATAGCCGCATTCCGGAGCAAAACCTCGGTGATCTCAAGGCACTGATGGCAGCCTTGAATCGGGGGGAGCAGCGACTAGAGGAGCTTATCGGCCGCTACGGTGTAGAGAGGATTCAACAGGGTATTGAGCAATTGCTGGAATACGCTGAGTTGAAGGCACGCGCCATCGTACAGGAGATCCCGGATGGTTCGTATGAGTTCTGGGACTATCTGGAGAAAGGTCCTGGCGGTTATCCTATCCGGTTACGCTGCAAAATGACAATCGCGGGCAGTGATATTCATCTGGACTTTAGCGGCACCGACCCTCAGGTCAGAGCTTCGTTCAATATTCCTACCCACAATCAGCAGGGGCATTACATGTTGGTTCCCGCACTCATTCGTTATTTCCGTACGCTCGATCCAACAATTCCATGGAATTCGGGCATGATTCGCATGGTTCGAAATTATGCACCACCGGCTTCAGTTCTCAACCCGGAGCCGATGGCAGCGGTTGGCGCACGAGCAGCTACCTTTATTCGGCTAATGGATGTCATCACAGGTGCTCTTGGAAAAGCTCAGGCAAGTAAGGTTCCCGCCGCAGGAGCCGGACAGGCATGCATCGTTATGATGGCGATGACAGATGCGTCAGATGGCAAAAAAAAGGTTGGCGTGATCCAGCCGATATGTGGCGGTTCAGGAGCAAGACCGATGAAGGACGGAATTGATGGCATGGATTTTGCCGTGGGTCATCTTCGAAACATTCCTGCGGAAACAGTAGAATCCGAAATGCCTGTGCTCATAGAGCATTATGGCCTTCGTGCTGATTCTGCTGGTGCTGGAACCTTCCGTGGTGGAAGCGGAATCGACCTGTGTGTCAAAATTCTTACACCAGATACCGTAATGACCGCCAGAAATATGGAGCGTATGGAGTTTCATCCGTGGGGCAGGCTTGGCGGAGGTGTTGGTACCCATGGGGAAGCGATTCTCAATGCTGGACGTGCAAGTGAACACCATCTGGGAAGAATTGATGAGTTGCTGCTCCAACCCGGAGAGACGGTGACGTTCCTGTCACAGGGCGGAGGTGGATATGGCGATCCATTTGATCGGGATCCAATGCTGGTTCTGGAGGATGTTAGAAGAGGACTGGTATCGACGGAAAAAGCTCTTGAACTGTATGGTGTCGTCATAGAAGGCCGGAACCTGAACGTGAGTGAGACCAGACAGTTGCGGGCCAAGCGGGAACGGCAGCAGGAAGAATTCGATTATGGCTGGACAAGGAAACAGTTCGAGGCCATATGGACTGACGAGATGCAAGTATCGCTGAATCAGGCGCTGCTGAATGTTCCGCTGGCACTCAGAGACTACCTGAAGCGTCAGACCATGGGAGCCGTGGAGGAGAAGCAAACTGCGACCGTATCCGTATCTCCACATGAGATATCAGGCATTATGGAAGGATTGCGTCAGAAAATAGGATTGCCTTGATAAGGTACATGAAGGAAAAACGAATTAATTTTTGTCAAATTCATAAAACCAACTAAATCGATGGGGGAAATTCTCATGTTTAAATCAAACAAGAAACGCTTTCTCAGTCTCGCCTCACTGACACTGGCGGGTACACTGGTTCTCTCTGCATGCGGTGGAGCAAGTAGCTCCAGCAATACAGCAGGAGGATCCGATTCTTCTGGAGGAAGCGGAGACAAGGTTAAACTGACCATGTTTATCTGGGCTGGCTCCAATCAGGATGTCGTTCCAAAAGAAGTCGTTGCAAATTACGTCAAAGAGCATCCAAATGTTGAAGTTACTTTTGAAGAATCATCCAATGCAGTCATGTATCCGAAAATGGTCGCTGGCAAGCAGGCTGATCCCAACAATCCAGTTGTCAACTTTGGTTACTTCAACGCAGATGCGACGGCAAAAGGCTTGAACGATGATATGTGGGAGCCACTGGATACAAGCATCGTGACCAATATCAAGGATATCCCCGAGCAATTCCACAAGCCTGACAACAAGGGTGTCGTGTGGGGAGTTTCGAGCTTCGCGCTTGTCTATAACAAAGACCTTGTAAAAACACCGCCAACAAGCTGGAATGATCTGTGGGATAACGAGGAATTCAAAGGGAAAACGGCACTTTGGGACTACATGTTCTATTCCTATATCTCTCCACTTCTTGCAGTCAAAGGACAGGAGCTTGGCGCATCGTATGAGAATCCGGAGCCAGCATTCCAGTTCTGGGCAGATCACAGTGACCAGATCGGCACATTGGTTACATCCAATGACCAGTTGAAGGCTCTTCTGGAGTCGGGAGATGCTCTGATTGCTCCTTTCAGTGCACAGGTTGCACAGACATGGATTGACGGCGGTTCTCCACTCGCTGTAGCGTATCCGAGCGAAGGAGCCATTTCCTTCCCGTACACACTTCAGGTTGTGAAGGGGTCAACACCTGAGCAGACACGTGTAGCCAACGAAATTATCAACGAGCTGCTGAGCGCAGAGGCGCTGTCACAATATGCAGAAGCAACAGGTACACCGGTAACCAGCACGACTGCTGCCGTTCCGGACAAATACAAGGACGATCCTTCCTTCTCCGTGGAAACACAGAGCAACGGGATTAGTCCTGACTGGGATGTTCTTGCTCAAAACAGCTCTTCCTGGAAGGAGCTATGGGACCGACTCGTCAAAACCAAACTTCAATAAATGATGGTTTTCAGACAAACCACGATAACGGGTTCTATTTCGAACCCGTTATGGACGGGAGGGAAACAGAGATGAGCAGTGAACAAGAACTCATTTCCATTGAAACAAGAGAAGTCACAAAGACCTACGGAGAGCGAGCAGCGGTTAACCATGTGTCACTACAGGTGAAGAAGGGAGAATTCGTTTCCCTGTTAGGTCCGAGTGGCTGTGGCAAAACAACACTGCTGCGGATGCTTGGCGGACTTGAGCAGCCGGATCAGGGGTTCATTATGCTGGGAGGTCGGGATGTAACCGGCATCCCGGCCTACGGACGCAACAGCAACATGATTTTTCAGCAGCTTGCGCTATTCCCACATATGGACGTATTCAACAACATCGCCTATGGGCTCAAGGTGAAGAAGTTACCGAAAGCCGATATCAGGAAGCAGGTACACGAAATGCTTGAGCTGGTACAGCTCGGAGATTATGGCAGACGAGCTGTTTCCCAGTTATCCGGGGGGCAGGCTCAACGCGTAGCCATTGCTCGCGCGTTAATCAACAGACCCGAAGTTTTGCTGCTCGATGAGCCACTTTCCGCACTGGATATGCAGCTGCGTCTGGATATGCAGCGCGAACTGAAACGCATACAACGAGAGTTCGGCGGTACGTTCATCTTTGTAACGCATGATCAGAATGAAGCCATGAACATGTCAGATCGGATCGGCGTCATGCGCGCTGGCAAGCTGCTGCAATATGCTACGCCTGATGAAATCTATGAAAGACCGGCAGACAGCTTCGTGGCCAAGTTCATCGGCGATACCAATCTTCTGGCAACAACGGTGCTTGGACAGGATACGAATGGAATCCGGGTTGAATGCTTCGGGTATTCGCTGCTGGTGAAGACAAATGAGAACACCCCGGTTGCCCTAATAGGTGACCGGCACTCGTTGTCCATTCGCAACGAATATATTCGACTTGGAGAGGATGCGAACCCTTGCCTGAACAAGCTGGATGGACGTGTCATAGAAGCAGTGTATGGCGGGGCAAATATTCGTTACACGATCCAGATTGCTGAGGGGTTTCTGGTTCAGGCCAGTGTACTGCATCAGCGAGGAGCCTCACGTTTTAGCCCGGGGGAGCCAATCCAGATTGGCTTTGATCCGGAGGACGCGCTCTTGTTATCCGAACCTTTGCTGCTTAATCCGGTACAGGAGGAAGGGATATGAATCGGGTTACGGATCGGATCGTGAATCTGTATTCATCCAAAAACCGCCGGTGGATTACCCAGTTGCTTCTTCTGCTACCCGCTCTGACCCTGATGGGCATCGTGTATCTGGGTGGTCTGCTCATCTTTGGCAGGTACAGCTTTGATATCTATGAAAATGGCAAGCTCATCCGGGGCTGGGAGTGGGATGCCTATCATGCTTTTCTGTCCGATCCGTACTATTGGAAGCTGATAGGCACCACATTTCGCGTTGCCTTCAAGGTCACGCTATGGAGCCTGCTGCTTGCATACCCGCTAGCTTATTGTATTGCCGGCCTGAAGAAACCGGGCATGAAGCAATTGTTGCTGCTGCTTACGTTTCTTCCGCTGCTGGTCAGCGCGGTTGTTCGATCCTATGGCTGGCAGCTGCTGCTATCCAAACAGGGGTTCATGAACTGGCTGTTCATACGGCTGGGAATCACGGATGAAGGCTTCAGTATGATATATAACGAGACTGGTGTGGTTGTCGCTCTTGTTCATATTTTTCTGCCGTTCATGGTCTTTCCGATCCTGAATGTATTGTCGCAAAGTGACGCTTCGCTAAAAGCGGCTGCACAGGATCTGGGAGCAGGAAGCTGGCGGACATTCCTCACGATTACCCTGCCTTTATCAGCGAGAGGTATTGCTAGCGGGGTACAGATTGTATTCACGCTATGCCTCACGGCCTTTACAACGCCCCAACTGATTGGCGGAGGCAGAGTCATGACACTGCCGGTATTTATTTATCAGCGAACACTGGATACCAACTGGCCGATGGCTGCGGTAGCAAGTATATTCTTGCTCGTTTCTTCCATCATCGTTTCACTTTTGGTCAATAAAGGAGCCGAAATGCTGATGTTCCGTCGTTCCAGGAAGGGAGAGCAGGCTTATGGTTAAGTCGAAAAGGTTCACTAAATTGCTGCTCTATATATTTGCAGGGGCTGTAGCAGTTTATTTGCTGTTGCCACTGTTCATGATCCTATTGACATCAGTAGGTTCCGGATCGGCCAGTAAATTCCCGCCGGAAGGTCTTACCCTGAAGTGGTATGCGAATCTGGGAGAGCAGACTCAATTTCTCGTTGCATTCAAGAACAGTCTGATTGCCTCCACTGGAGCGGTATTGCTGGCGCTGATTACCGGAACACTTGCGGCGCTGGCTATCGTACATTACCCTTTCCCGGGTGCTGGCATCTTAAGAGCCTTTTTTGTATCCCCAATGGTTATGCCGAAAATTACGCTTGGTATTGCGTATCTAATTTTGTTCTCCAAAATGCATATTGCAGGCGGATTGTTCGCTCTTATTTTGGGTGAAGCGGTCATCGTGCTTCCATTCGTGCTAACGCTTGTAGGCAGTGCATTGGCCAACCTGCAGCCCGCACACCGAGAGGCGGCAGCAGACCTTGGAGCAGGGCCACTGCGTATCTTTTTTACAATCACATTGCCACAGCTTAGACTATCTCTGCTCCTTTCAGGGTCAATCGCATTTGTCTTCACTTTTGATCAGGTAGAGGCTGCACTACTGCTGCTTCGTCAGGACAGCTACACCCTGCCAATACAACTGTTTCTTTATATGGAAAAGTGGCAGGACCCGACGATCGCTGTTGTATCTGTCGTACTTATCGCTTTTGCACTGGCCTTGTTCATGATCATCAAGCTGGTACTGCGCTCAGTACCTGGACTTGAGAGTTTGTTTGGGGGCAGGAAAAACAAAAGGAGGTCTGAATCATGAACAATTCAAATCATATATCCCACAGCTCGGGTCTCAACCGGGACCGGGCGGAGGACGTAATGAAAACTCAGGGACTTCGTGCCTTGATCGCAACAACTCCGGAAAATATTCACTATGTCATCGGCTCCCAGCTACGCGCAAGCAACTGGACAATGCAGATTTACGCCATTCTACCTGCCGACCGATCCGCTCGGCCATGTATCGTCATTCCGACGAATCGTTTGGGCGTTGTGGCCCAATTCGGTATCACTGGAGTAGATATATTTGCCTACAGTGACTTCTTCGTGGAAGGCTCGATCGAAGGCAAACCTTCTACGGATGACATTGATCTGTTCTACTCTCTGCTACAAACGACAGTCATTCATCCAGGGCCGATAGAAGCGCTTAAAGCTGCACTGAAACAACTCGACATCGAGAATCAACCGATTGGAATCGATGAGATGCGAATCGCTCCTGAACTTTTGGCACGGATCACGGAGGATGCGCCTCAAGGAGCAGTTGTTCACGCGTACAAGCTATTTCGCCAAATCCGCTTGGTTAAGACGCCTTTCGAAATCGAGCAGCTCCGACAGGCTGCCCAAGTCAATGAACGGATTGAGCAAGAGCTGATTGATCTGATCGCAGCCGGTGTTCATGAGAAGCAGCTTGCCGACCATTATCGGCTATCTGTGATGAAAGCAGGTGGGACTCCTGCAATGACTGCGGTAGGAGCGGGTCCGCGCAGTGCGCTGCCGCTCATCGAAAATTATTTTCATACCATCGAGTCAGGCGATCAGATCCGCTTTGATCTGTGCTTGCAACTGGAAGGATACTGGGGAGATACAGGGCGTACCGTTGTGGCAGGAGAGCCAACTCCCTGGATGAAAAAACATTTTAATGCAGTAAAAAGTGGATGGGAGACGGCACTTGAAACCGTACGCCCTGGCGTCAAGGCTTCCGACGTCTTTCATGCGGCTGTGTCTCGCGTGCAACGTGAGGGAATTCCGCATTACCGACGTCAGCATGTTGGTCATGCCATTGGCTTGGAACTGTATGACGACATGACCCTCTCTTCCGGCGACCAGCGCATACTGGAGCCCGGCATGGTGCTGTGTGTAGAGGTACCTTATTATGAGCTCGGCGCTGGTGGCTTCCAAATCGAGGACACGGTTGTTGTAACTCCAGATGGATATGAGTTTTTGACTCATATGGAGCGTAAACTGTTCATCAAATAACGATTAATGGAAGGCTTCAGCCAAGCGATCAGTCAGCAGCCGATCATGGAGCTTTCCTACCGAGAAAGTTGGAATATCATGATTCAGCAGGGAACTAAGACGTTTCGTAACATTAGCCTTGCGCTGTTTGCCGGAGGTTTTGTAACTTTTGCGTTACTTTACAGCCTCCAGCCCCTGATGCCCGAGATTAGCGAGGCATTTGCGATCTCGCCTGCACATTCCAGTCTTACCCTCTCAGTTACGACGATTGCCATGGCACTGACCATGTTGTTTATCGGTTCCTTATCTGATTCATTGGGAAGACGATTTATTATGACAGCAGCTTTAGTTGTTTCATCTATTATTGCTATGATTAGCGCGTTTAGCCCTGGATTTACCGAGTTGCTTCTACTTCGAATTCTCCAGGGAGTTGCACTTGCCGGGCTGCCCGCGACAGCCATGACATATCTGTCTGAAGAGATTGAGCCTACCAGTCTAGGGTATGCCATGGGCCTCTATATCAGCGGAAATTCGATCGGGGGTATGGCTGGTCGTTTTATCAGCGGCGTGATCACAGACTGGTTCAGTTGGCGTGCTGCAATTGGTTTTATCGGTATTCTTGGCCTATGTGCGGCTGTTATTTTCTGGCTTGTCATCCCGCCATCCCGCCATTTTGTCAAAGCGACTCCTGGATTCAAAAAGATCATTCCGCTTTTGTGGTCACAGTGTCGGAATCCACGTCTACTTTGCCTATATGGATTGGGATTTCTTCTGATGGGGGGCTTCGTGACGTTATTCAACTACATTGGATTTGAATTGACAGGAGAACCTTATCATCTTAGCCAGTCCATCGTCGGTAGCCTTTTTGTCGTGTACCTTATGGGTACGTTGAGCAGTACCTGGATGGGCAGGCTTGCAGATCGGTATGGAAGATCGAATGTCCTTGGAATCGCGCTAGGTATTATACTGGCCGGTGCAGTCTGTACCATTCACCCCGAACTTTGGGTCAAAATAATTGGACTTGCCCTGTTTGCCTTTGGTTTCTTTGGCGGACATTCCATCGCCAGCAGCTGGGTTGGACTCGTGGCGGATCAGCATAAATCCCAGGCCAATGCCTTGTATTTGTTTTTCTACTACGTGGGATCAAGTGTCAGCGGAACTGGAGGGGGACTACTTTACAGCCATCTGGGTTGGATTGGCATTGTGAGCATGATTGGTCTGTATGTGGTAATCGGCTTTATATTGTGTCGGTTGCTTATAGAAAGGGTACAAGAACATAAGCTTACTTTTTAGCTAAACATAGATCGAAAGTTCGGTAATAAGAAGCACTCATTTTGACCCATAATCACCCAATAGTCCCTAATACAATAACTAACTTTTTTCGACAAGTATTGCATATCCCGAAATACCGAGTATAATACTGGGTAAATAGATGCAAAGGGGATGCAATAAACGATGAAAACACATGCTGAACTGAACTCACTTCTTGTTGACGATTATCTGGATCTCCTGAACATAGCGAAACAGCTAGGTGATGAGGAGTGGAAAGAGGCCATTCTGCAAGCATTGAAAGAAGAAGTGGATGCTAATCATCATCTGGATTCAACCGAGGTTAGACAGGATCTTTGGAGTCAATTTGAAGGTATTAACGAACAGATGCATGATCTGTTAATGCAACTAAAAAATGCCGAGGGTCCCGAAGAGAAAGAACAGATTATTGAAGCCATTTGGGGACTGAAAGTGGACCGCCATGCCATTACTCGCAAACTTGAAACCATGAGCCGTGCCAGCGCTGGACATCAATAAAGCTCTAACGTTTATTATAAAATAATAAAAACCCGCATGCCGCCCTATGGAATTAATAATTCATGGGTTGGCATGCGGGTTTTGTGTTTGTTGCTGTATTTGTTTAGTAAGGGTTAAAACTGTTTAGCGAGTGTACGTGCCTCTTCAATGGCTTGCTGTTTGATCTCATCTGCCCGTTCCTTATATTGGTTATGTCCTTCCACAAAAATGCCTTCAAGCTTCGGAACACCCAGGAAAGACATGATAATGCTCAGGTAACGATGACCAGATTCCATCTGAGCCGCAGGCCCTTCGGAATAAATGCCGCCACGAGCCTGAATATGCAGTGCCTTTTTGTTGGAAAGCAATCCAACCGGGCCTTGTTCCGTATAACGGAACGTTTTACCAGCCACGCAGATGGAGTCGATATAAGCCTTCATAATTGGAGGAAAAGAGAAGTTCCACATCGGTGTCACAAAAACATATTTGTCAGCAGAGGCGAATTGATCCGATAATTCATTCAAACGTTGAACCTTAGCCTTTTCTTCAGAAGTCAATTCGCTGCCGGATTGAAGTTTCCCCCAACCACTGAATACATCTGCATCAATATGAGGAATATCCGAGCGATACAAATCCAGATGAATAACCTCATCCGAGGAATGGCTTTCACGATATGCATCCACAAACGCTTTACCTGCAGCCATGCTGAAGGAAGTTTCATGATCATGAGGATGGGCAGTAATATACAATAATGTAGACATACGGTTCTTCCTCTCTATGATGTTTTTTGCCAAAAAGGGCCCACATTAATAAGCGACCGATGTAGTATGCATCGTTTATAACGTTTTATACCTGGATAGTGACCTGGTACTCAATCATGTATAATACAATGGTGTAAGGTGAATCGAACGATAATAGGAATGAGTGAGATGAGCGCATATGGGAATGGATCTGGAGAAGCAACGATTAAGCATTGAAGCAGCGAAATTGTATTATCAGTCGGATTACAGCCAGCAGGATATTGCGGTCAGGCTGGGCGTGTCACGTCCAACGGTATCTCGGTTACTTCAGTATGCGAAAGATCGCGGTTACGTTCGCATTGAAATTATGGACCCGCTGGAGGATATCGACATTATCGCCGGGGAACTCAAGGCCAAGTATAATCTGGATACTGCGCTTGTATGTTTTGCCCCGTTGAAGAGTGATGAAGAAATTTTGAAACATATTAGCAAAAGAGCAGCAGATTACTTACAAGATACGGTGCAAGATGCGGACATTATTGGGGTAACCTGGGGGACAACCATGAACGCCGTAGCCCGTCAGCTTCGTCCCAAGCAAGTCAAAGGCGTGGAAGTGGTTCAACTTAAGGGAGGCGTAAGTCATTCCCACGTGAATACGTATGCGGCAGAAATTGTTCATTTATTTGCGGAAGCTTTCCATACGGTTCCCCGATATTTGCCTTTGCCCGTGATCTTCGACAACATCGAAGTCAAAAAAATGGTAGAAGCAGACCGACATATTGGCAGGATCGTGGAACTTGGCCGACAGGCGAATATTGCCATGTTTACCGTAGGTACAGTGAAGGAAGATGCACTTTTGTTCAGACTAGGGTACTTTAATGATGAAGAACAGCAATTGCTGATGCATTCAGGTGCAGGTGACATTTGTTCACGTTTTTTTGACGCCGAGGGCCGCTTGATCAGTGATGAGATTAACAACAGAACCGTCGGAATTGACCTGGCCGAGCTGCGAAATAAGGAAAAATCGATTCTCGTGGCCGGGGGAAAACGTAAAATAGAAGCCATTCATGCTGCGCTCAAAGGTCATTACGCCAACATTTTGGTAACAGATCAATACACAGCTCAGGCTTTGCTCCGATTATAATTCAATGGATGACAACATCTGCCACGCGACATGGGCGGATGTTTTGCTTTCTTAGACAGAAGCTATACTGTACGATTTCATCTTGGTGAGGGAAGCCTTTTGTTTAATGAAGTTTCCATGGAATGTGTTAAGATTTCAATGATGAACAAAAGTTCATATTGATTTTTACATATGTTCATGTTAGGGTAGGGATATAGAAAATAACTAGTTCAGATAAGGGGAGATTTAATTGACTACACCACAATTAGCCAAAATGATAGATCATACCTTGCTTCGTGCAGATGCAACACAAAGTGAAATGGCCAAATTGACCGAAGAAGCGAAACAATATCAATTTGCTTCTGTATGTGTTAACCCAGGCTGGGTTGCTTATGCTGCTGAACAACTTCAAGGTACTGGCGTAGATATTTGTACCGTTATTGGTTTCCCTCTGGGAGCTTCCACTTCCGAGACCAAAGCATTCGAAACTAAAGACGCGATTGCTAAAGGTGCTACTGAGGTGGATATGGTCATCAACATTAGTGCTTTGAAAGATGGTAAAGATGACGTTGTTGAACAGGATATCCGTGCAGTTGTTGAAGCAGCAGCGGGTAAAGCTTTGGTGAAAGTCATTATTGAAACTTGTCTGTTGACGGATGAAGAGAAAGTACGTGCATGTCAGGCAGCAGTAAAAGCTGGAGCTGATTTTGTCAAAACGTCCACAGGTTTCTCTACGGGTGGAGCAACACCAGAAGACATCGCTTTGATGCGTCGTACCGTAGGTCCAGATGTAGGCGTTAAAGCTTCCGGCGGCGTGCGTAGTCTGGAAGACATGCAAAAAATGATCGATGCAGGAGCAACTCGGATTGGCGCAAGTTCCGGTGTGAAAATCATGCAAGGCGAACAATCTACATCTAATTATTAAATCGTGAGTAACTTAGCTCGATAAATTCAACTAGATGGAATGCTTGGATGCTTTAAAAGGGTTTAACTTGTTCTTCATATCTATAAATGGATGTGGAGAACAAGTTTTAAAGCTGATCCAAATTTTCTATATTTTTAATTAAAACAGAATCATAAAAAACCGAATTTATTGTAAGCGCTTCAACCGTTTTCTGAAAGGTTAATTCATCACATATATGGGAAACCTTTGAGCTGAATGATCATCCGGCTTAACTACCTTCAAAGGAGAGATAGAATGAAATTCCTAATTGCCCTTCTTGGTATACTTGTTGTCTTTGGACTAGCTTATCTGGTCAGCAACGGTAAGAAGAAGATCCGATATCGTCCACTAATTATCATGATTGTTTTGCAAGTTATATTGGGATACGCATTGTTGAACACAGAAATCGGGACGTTTTTGATTGGCGGTTTCGCGACTGTATTTGAAAGTTTGCTTGGCTATGCAAATGACGGTATCTCATTTGTATTCGGTGGCTTGACTACCGTTGGTGCAGACAGTGGGGGCGCGCCGTTTTTCCTCAGTGTATTGATGCCGATCGTCGTCATCTCAGCGCTCATTGGGATATTGCAGTATATCCGAATCTTACCTTTTGTTATAAAATATATTGGTCTGGTATTAAGCAAAGTCAACGGAATGGGCAAACTGGAATCATATAACGCGGTTGCTTCGGCTGTATTGGGGCAATCTGAAGTGTTCATTTCTGTGAAAAAACAAATTGGGTTGCTGCCGAAACATCGGCTGTACACCTTGTGTGCCTCGGCGATGTCCACGGTATCGATGTCGATTGTCGGTGCCTATATGTCCATGATTGATCCGAAATATGTGGTTACGGCACTTGTGCTGAATCTGTTTGGCGGTTTTATCATTGCTTCCATCGTGAATCCTTATGAGGTTTCCGAGGAAGAAGATATATTGGAAGTACAGGAAGAGGAAAAACAATCCTTCTTCGAAATGTTGGGCGAGTACATTTTGGATGGTTTCAAAGTTGCCATCGTCGTAGCAGCAATGTTAATCGGTTTTGTTGCTTTGATTGCACTGGTTAACGGGATCTTCAGTGCAGTGCTCGGCATTTCGTTCCAGGAACTGCTTGGTTATGTGTTTGCACCATTTGCCTTCATTATGGGTGTTCCGTGGAAAGAAGCGATTCAAGCAGGAAGTATTATGGCTACCAAAATGGTATCCAACGAATTCGTTGCCATGCTTGATCTGACCAAACAGACTACATTGTCTGCCAGAACAACAGGTATCGTATCCGTCTTCCTCGTATCGTTCGCCAACTTCTCCTCGATCGGTATTATTGCCGGTGCGGTGAAGGGACTTCATGAGAAACAAGGTAATGTGGTGGCCCGCTTCGGTCTGAAACTGCTTTACGGTGCATCGCTTGTCAGCGTGCTGTCTGCGATCATCGCCGGACTGTTCTTGTAAAAGCCGGATTATTGGAAGGAGTGCTTAAGTTATGTCAACATTCAAAAGAGTACATCTGATCGTTATGGATTCAGTGGGAATTGGTGAAGCGCCGGATGCAGCGGAATTCGATGATTTCGATGTCGACACCTTTGGTCACATTGCACGTGAACGCGGAGGATTGAAGATGCCGCATATGGCCAGTCTTGGCCTGTCCAATATTAAGGACATTGAAGGTGTGCCTGTAGCGGATGCACCAAAAGCCTTTTACACCAAAATGCAGGAAGCATCCAGAGGAAAAGACACCATGACGGGTCACTGGGAACTGATGGGCCTGTACATTGATACGCCATTCCGTGTGTTCGCAGACGGGTTTCCGGATGAATTGATTCAGCGCATTGAGGAAAAAACAGGCCGTAAAGTGATCGGTAACAAACCGGCCAGCGGCACGGAAATTCTGGATGAGCTGGGTGCAGAGCATGTTGAAACTGGCGCGCTCATCGTATACACATCCGCGGATTCGGTTTTGCAAATTGCGGCACATGAGGACGTTGTACCATTGAAGGAACTGTATGAGATCTGTGAGTTCTGCCGTGAAATTACACTTGAAGATCCGTATATGCTGGGCCGCATTATTGCACGTCCATTTGTA
Organism: Paenibacillus sp. O199; assembly: GCF_001636635.1. Classification (NCBI taxonomy): domain Bacteria; kingdom Bacillati; phylum Bacillota; class Bacilli; order Caryophanales; family Paenibacillaceae; genus Paenibacillus; species Paenibacillus sp. O199. Next base: position 397,294 of record NZ_LGRP01000003.1, on the reverse strand, counting down.
GGTGAAGCGGGTGACTGGAAGCGTACAGCTAACCGTCATGATTACGCGCTCAAACCTTTTGGCCGTACCGTGATGAATGAACTTAAAGATGGTGGATTTGACGTGATCGCTTTGGGTAAAATCGCAGATATCTACGATGGCGAAGGTGTAACCAAGTCTGTACGTACCGTCTCCAACATGGATGGCATGGACAAACTGTCCGAAACGATGGATGAGGCGTTCACTGGACTCAGCTTCCTGAACCTGGTTGACTTCGATGCCCTGTTCGGTCACCGTCGTGATCCACAAGGTTATGCTCAAGCACTTGAAGAGTATGATGCTCGTCTGCCAGAGATCTTCAGCAAAATGACAGACGATGATCTGCTGCTCATCACAGCTGACCATGGTAATGACCCAACCTACCGCGGAACGGACCATACACGTGAGTATGTGCCACTGCTTGTGTATTCTCCACGCTTCAGTGGGGGCAAAAAGCTTGAACTGCGCAGTACGTTTGCGGATGTTGGAGCAACAGTAGCTGAGAACTTCGGAGTGAAACTGCCTGAATATGGCACAAGCTTCCTGAAGGATTTGAAATAGTCAACATTTTTATCTTTAACTGAACTTGGGGAAAGCCATTCTCTTGAAACATAAAGTTGGACAGGATAACCACGGGGACAGCTTCGGCTGTTCCGGTTCCTGGCCTTCATTCAATCATATGGATAACTGGAGGAGATTTAATCATGAGTACACATATTGGAGCTAAACCCGGAGATATCGCAGAAACAATCCTTTTGCCAGGAGATCCATTGCGTGCAAAATTTATTGCAGATACGTACCTTGAAGATGTCGTTTGTTACAACGAAGTTCGAGGAATGCTCGGATTCACGGGTACATATCAAGGACACCGTATCTCGGTGCAAGGCTCGGGCATGGGGATTCCATCGTTCAGCATCTATGCTAACGAACTGATCAGTGAATACGGTGTAAAAAACCTGATTCGTGTCGGAACTTGCGGAGGTATGCAAGAACATGTACGTGTTCGTGATGTTATCCTTGCTCAAGCTTCATGTACCGATTCCAGCATGAACAAACTCGTATTTGGTGGATATGACTTCTCCCCGATCGCGTCGTTCTCCCTGCTGAAAGAAGCCTATGACCGCGCAACTGCCAAAGGCATGAAAATCCATGTAGGTAACGTGTTCAGTTCCGATTCCTTCTATCGTGATGACCGTTCCGTGACTGAGAAATTGATGCAGCACGGCGTACTGGGCGTTGAGATGGAAACAACTGCACTGTACACACTCGCAGCCAAATTTGGCGTAAATGCACTCACGATCCTGACTGTAAGTGACCACTTGCTGACAGGTGAAGAGACTTCCGCCGAAGAGCGCCAAAAAACGTTCAACGACATGATGGTCGTAGCACTGGATACAGCAATTACGCTGTAAAAATCACTTAATTTATCAATATCAATTGATTTTGATCGAAACTTTTGTTTCAAGCACGTAGTGGAGGACCCGGAATCGATTCTAAAGAAGCGAAGCGTTCGCCTTTGTCTCCAAATTTCAACCTTATAAAAGGTTATTCAAAGAAATTTGGAGACAACAGCGATCGAAAGAACGATCCGGGTCCGTAACGGACTAACAACAAAGTGTTCTATACAAATCACCCACAACGAAGGAGAGATCATCATGAGAATGGTAGACATTATTGCTAAGAAACGCGACGGAAAAGAACTGACAACAGCTGAGATTGATTTTGTTGTTCAAGGATACACACAAGGCGAAATCCCTGATTATCAAGTCAGCGCTTGGGCGATGGCTGTATTCTTCAAGGATATGACTGATAAGGAACGCGCAGATTTGACCATGTCCATGGTGAATTCGGGCGAGACCATTGATCTGTCCGAAATCGAAGGTATAAAGGTAGACAAGCACTCCACAGGAGGCGTTGGCGATACTACAACGCTGGTACTGGCACCGCTTGTTGCTGCTCTGGATGTTCCAGTTGCCAAAATGTCCGGACGTGGATTGGGTCACACTGGTGGTACAACAGACAAACTGGAATCTGTTGCAGGTTTCCACGTCGAGTTGGAGAAAGAAGAGTTCATCCGCCTCGTTAACGAACATAAAGTTGCCGTTATCGGTCAAAGTGGCAACCTCACGCCGGCAGACAAAAAGCTCTATGCATTGCGTGACGTTACAGCTACCGTTAACTCCATCCCACTGATCGCAAGCTCCATCATGAGTAAGAAAATTGCAGCAGGTGCCGATGCGATCGTATTAGATGTCAAAACGGGTGCTGGTGCATTCATGAAGACAACAGAAGATGCGAAAGAACTGGCACATGCCATGGTAAGCATCGGTAACAATGTAGGACGTAAAACAATGGCTGTCATTTCCGATATGTCCCAACCACTGGGCCTCGCTATCGGTAACGCGCTTGAAGTGAAAGAAGCCATTCTTACGCTGCAAGGTAAAGGACCGAAGGATCTGGAAGAACTCTGTCTGGCGCTTGGACGTCAAATGGTATTCCTTGCTGGTAAAGCAGACTCCCTGGAGCATGCTGAGGAGAAATTGAAAGAAGTGATCCAGAACGGTAAAGCGCTGGAGAAATTCAAGGACTTCCTAGCAAATCAAGGTGGAGACGCTTCAGTTGTAGATCACCCAGATCGCTTGCCACAAGCGAAATATCTGGTTGAAGTACCAGCGGATAAAGACGGATATGTAGCTGGTATCGTCGCTGACGAAATCGGAACTGCAGCAATGCTGCTCGGCGCAGGCCGTGCAACAAAAGAATCCGAGATCGATCTTGCTGTGGGCTTGATGCTCAACAAAAAAGTGGGTGACCAGGTTAAAGCTGGTGAATCACTCGTAACCATCCATGCGAATCGTGAAGACGTAGCAGACGTAATCGCGAAGATCAAAGAGAACATTACTATTGCAGATCATGCGGATGCTCCTGTATTGGTGCATGATATCGTAACTGAATAATATATCAGGTATACAAGGTTAACGTGATGCCGGAATAAAATTTAAAGCCCCGAAGTTATGCATTCCATAGCTTCGGGGCTTTTCTTATTTATTTTGCAATTCATCATACGTCACAACTGAATCTGCACTGGTATAAATGTATGGGGTAGGTGGCTGATCGACCGGAGTTACCTTCGTCGCCCGAATCTCAATGGTGTCCTCACCATTCACTTGAGCAGAACCAATGGTGCCATCGATTTGTACCCAGCTGTCTGTAGGATAGCTGTCTGCATTCGGGACATGAATCATCACACCAAAGGGTGCCGCGTCTGCTGGGCAGCACATCACGAGAAATCGCCCTAATGCAAAATGAGATTCATGCTCCATACTTTTGTCTCGATATACAAACCCGGTAAGGCTGATAGCCTTGCCTGCAAATTGTCGTTGGAACATATCGATCGAACCTAATGTCTCGGAGAAAATTTCAGGATATACCTTTATGACTGATTCCGCATATAACTTCTCTGCCAGTTCGGCAAATTCACGACTGTACTCATCCGGGGGAACGAATTGTACTTTCGTGGCAGGCACAGATGATTCAGCATTTGCAGTTTTTTTGGATAGATCTTTAATGTCCAGTTCTACTGTATCAGGTAAGGGTTCTTTTCGACGAATTTCCGGAGGTCCATAGGTTAGGGACATGCCTTTTTGACTGGCCATAGAACTGCCTAGTGCCTGATCCGGCAAAAGAAAACCAAGTACTAATGGAATGGCAATCAATCCATACATCAGCGAGCTGTGTCCCCATCCTGAAGGAGGCGGATGCTCACAGTCGCAATGGAGCTGGCTATTACCGAATAGTCCGTGCCAGGCCATGATGGCGGCAATGAACAAAAAGGGAACAGGGCAGCAGAGTAGCAATCGCTGCATCGTCGGCGCCAAGTAATAATGAAGAGAATCCGTTGTATTCAAATGAATGATGTATACGGCGAGCCCGCCGATCCACAGCGCACGAATCAGGTTATGCCACTGGATAGGGTGAGATTTGGTAACCGGAGCTTTGGTCACTGTATAACCAGGATGGTTCATGTAATCACCTCTTTTGATCAGATCAGATAATACATTCATACATGCTCATGCCAAAAGGTTAATCAACCACGATCCCGCGAAAACCAACGCAATAATCACCAGGCTCAAGCCAATAACAAACCGGGTGCGGAAGGTGGAGAGCAGCATCAATGTGCTTTTGAAATCAAGCATTGGACCGAGAACGAGAAAGGATAATAGCGGCCCTAACGCAAACGTGTGAGAGAAGGCTGAGGCTACGAACGCATCGGATGTCGAACAGAGAGACAATACATACGCAAAACCCATCATGAAAGCATAGGAGGCAACAGGCCCGTTACCCAGAGAAATGAGATCACTGCGGCTGATAAAGGTTTGAATGCAGGCTGTTATTAGAGCACCAATCACCAAATATTTGCTCATATCAACAAATTCGTCACCCGCATGGATGAAAAAGCTGCGCCAGTTTTTATCGTGCACGTGATCATGATCGGTAGAATGGGAATGAGGCTGTGCCATTTTAAATCCGGGATGTGTCTTGACCTCTGTCACTGTAGTCTTCGGTTTACGCAATGGATTCTGGCGGACGAACATATACACCAGACCACCGATCGCAGCTGCTACAGCAAAGGCCAGTCCCATACGGGCGATCGTAATTTCGGGATGGGAAGGAAAAGCGAGCAGGGTCGCGGTAAAGACAATCGGATTTACTACAGGGCCGCTAAGAATAAAGGTCACCGCGATATAGGGGGGCATGCCTTTATGCATCAACCGTCGAACGACCGGAATCATGCCACATTCGCAGATGGGGAAAACGATTCCCAGCAGAACCGCTACCAGCACACCTCCGACGGGGTTCTTAGGCGTTAGTTTGCGAATCATTTCCTCAGATACAAACCATTGCATTAGCGAAGATAACAGCACCCCTATGAGCAGAAATGGAGCGGCTTCGAGGAAAATGCTGATGAATACTGTTTTCATATTTTGTAAGGCTTCACTGTTCCATGCTCCTTTCAGATTGGGAGCCATCGTGATTAACACGGGAACAAAAAATGCGCAGGGAATCAGGAATGACAGGAGCTTAAGATTGGCTGCCATTTTCATGGGATAAACCTCCAGAACCGGGACTTTGGTAAAATATATGCTTGTACCATCCCCATCATACTCGTTCGTAGTAATTAATCAACATTTTTACGATTTACATATCTGGACCTTGAAAACTTCTAATGTTGACAAAAGAAACGATGTTCAGTTATAGTTTATTTTGATAATCGTAATTATTACTATTAAGTAATGGTTATTTTTCAGCCCATCGGTAGAGTGTAAGCTACATAGCATTCCGATTTTTTTAGTTTTAAGAGGATAAATGGAAGGGAGTAATTAAAATGACAGAACAACAACAAGTACTACCCCGAGTTCCGGTGACGGTTTTAAGTGGATATCTGAGCGCAGGCAAAACGACATTGCTTAACCATGTGCTTCATAATCGAGAGGGTATGCGAGTCGCTGTCATTGTGAATGACCTGAGTGAAGTCAATATTGACGCTGGTTTAATCCGGGATGGTGGTGGATTGTCACGTATTGATGAGAAGCTGGTAGAGATGTCCAATGGCTGCATCTGCTGCACGCTGCGTGAGGATTTGCTGAAAGAGGTGGAACGGCTTGCGCTGGACGGTTCTTTTGACTATATATTGATTGAATCGACAGGTATTGGAGAGCCAGTCCCCGTTGCCCAGACATTTACGTATATTGATGAAGAGCTGGGGATCGATTTAACGAAATTTACGCGGCTCGATACGATGGTGACAGTAGTGGATGCTGCCCAGTTCTGGCGCGACTTCTATTCCAAAGAAACGTTGAAGGATCGGGGCCAGGAAGCCGGAGAGGACGATGTACGAGGGATCGTTCATCTGCTGACGGATCAGGTTGAATTCTGTGATGTGCTGATTTTGAACAAGTGTGATCTGGTATCGGAAGATGAATTACTCAAACTTGAGAAAGCACTACACGCGATGCAGCCGGAAGCCCGACTTATTCGCACCACACATGGACAGATTGACCCAAGGGAGATATTGAATACCGGACGGTTTGATTTTGAAAAAGCAAGCCAGTCTGCGGGCTGGATCCGCGAATTAATGAAGGAAGAGCACACACCTGAGACAGAGGAGTATGGCATTCACTCATTTGTGTACCACCGGAAACGTCCGTTTCATCCGGAGCGTTTGCTGCGTTGGATTGCGAAATGGCCTGATAGTATTGTGCGTTCCAAAGGTTTAATGTGGCTGGCTACACGTAACCATATGGCGATATCGTTCAGTCATGCGGGAACATCCAAGCAGTTGGGACCAGCCGGGTTGTGGGTAGGCGCGATTAGTGACGAAGAGCGACAAATGCATTTTGGTGATACTCTTCCACCTATTCCGGATTGGGATGAGCAGTGGGGCGATCGGGTTACGAAACTGGTGTTTATCGGGATAGACATGGACCGAGCGGAGATCAAACGGACGCTAGATGAGACGCTCCTTACAGAAGAAGAGATGCAAATGAACTGGCGAGAACTGAAAGATCCATTTCCAGCGTGGAGTTGACAAACATAAAAGCATGGGCTAAACTCATTAAATAGTAATTATTACGATTAAATAGATCAAAGGAGGCCATATCCATGAGAGTCATTGTAACCTTAGCCTGCACCGAGTGCGGAGATCGCAACTATACAACAACCAAGAACAAGCGTAACCATCCGGAACGGATCGAATTGAAGAAGTATTCACCACGATTAAAGAAAATGACCATTCACCGGGAAACAAGATAATTTTTTTTGTCGTTTTTAAATCGTAATATTTACGAAAAGAGGAAAAGCCATGATTCTATCTTCCATGCGTGATGTGGTATTCGGATACGGCAAAGAGCCAGTCATTGACCAACTGTCGCTGGATATCCATGTGGGGGAGTTTGTCGGCATTACAGGACCGAATGGTTCTGCGAAGACAACCATGCTGAAATTGCTGCTGGGGCTGTTACAGCCCTGGAGCGGCACGGTACATATGAATGTGCAGTCCGTACGTGGCAGTAAGCTGAACATCGGATATGTACCTCAACAGGTAGCATCATTCAACAGTGGATTTCCCAGTACGGTGATCGAACTGGTGCGATCCGGATGTTACCGCAAACTCGGCTTGTTCCGCAGATTCACATCCGAGCAGGAAGCCATTGTGGAACGCAGCTTGCGGGAAGTCGGCATGTGGGAATATCGCAACGCCCGGGTTGGAGAACTATCTGGTGGACAAAAGCAGCGAATCTGCATTGCCAGAGCCTTGGCAGGCCAGCCGCAGGTACTCGTGCTGGATGAGCCGACTACAGGCATGGACCGGCGCAGCCGTGAAGGATTCTATGATCTGATGCGCCATTATGCAGACGTTCATGCACTGACCATTATTATGGTCACCCACGGATTAGAAGAGATGGGCAACCGGTTGGACCGGACGATTACCCTGGAGCGGCAAGAAAGTGAGGAATGGCAGTGTTTGAATACGAATTCATGCAGCGTGCTTTCTGGGCAGGCGGACTGATCGGAGTCATTGCTCCAATTTTAGGAGTCTATCTGATGCTGCGACGGCAGGTGCTAATGGCGGATACGTTGTCCCATGTTTCATTGGCAGGGGTTGCCCTGGGTTCTGTGATGAACCTAGATCCGGTGATCTGTGGATTTGCGATTGCGATTATCGGCGCATTGCTGGTGGAACAACTCCGGCGAAATTACCTGACATATAGCGAGGTGCCTGTAGCGATCATTATGACGTCGGGTCTGGCCCTTGCTGTGGTGCTCATGAGTCTGAAAACCAATCTGTCCAAGACATTCAGCTCTTACCTGTTCGGTTCCATCGTTGCCGTTAGTGATATGCAGTTATGGATTATGGCGGCTGTGTGCGTCATCGGACTGATTTTTTTCATCGTGCTCAGAAGGCCACTGTACAATTTGACGTTTGATGAAGAGACAGCTTCCATTGGAGGCATTCAGGTTAAAGGTTTATCCTTTGCATTTGCCATTCTGACAGGAATGACTGTTGCTTCAGCCATGCCGATTGTCGGCGTATTGCTTGTGTCTGCTTTAATTGTACTGCCCGCTGCCCTGGCACTGAGATTGTCACGCAGCTTTGCGGCAGCGATCCTTATTGCTGTCGTCACTGGATTAATTGGTATTTTTAGCGGACTGACAACCTCTTACCATCTAAACACACCACCGGGAGGAACGATTGCTCTCATCCTGTTGGTCTTTCTATTGATTGGCATATCAGCACAAAAGCTGATTGGACGATATAACCGTAAACGTCATCGTAAAGAGAGAAAACAACAACTTGCAACTCTATTCATACATTCAAGGGAGAATACGCCACATGAAATTCAATAAAAAATCAGCTCTTGCACTATTATTCAGTCTTACACTTATCGTAGCCGGTTGTGGACAAAATCAGTCCGCTTCCGATTCCAGTACCAGCTCGGCTAACACGCCAGCACCTGCAGAGACCGAAGAGGCCAAACTGAACGTTGAAGTCAGCTTTTATCCAATGTATGAATTCACCAAAAATGTAGCGGGTGATCTGGCTAATGTTCATACACTCGTTCCTACGGGTATGGAGCCACATGATTGGGAGCCGACACCACAGGATATTGCGAGCATCGAAAAAGCGGATGTGCTTGTTTATAATGGGGCGGGAATGGAATCCTGGATCGATCAAGTTACGGGTAGTCTGAGCAATGCCAAACTCATTCAAGTGGAAGCGAGTCATGGGATCGATCTGCTGGAAGGATCGGAAGAAGAGGAGCATGATCACGAACATGCCGATACAACCGACACGCATGACCATGCGGATGAAGCGACAACAGAGGAGCATAATCACGATCATGACGCCGAAGCAGAAGAAGGACATACACATACACATGATCATGATCACGGTGGACTTGATCCCCACGTTTGGCTGTCACCTGCACTTGCCGTGAAGGAAGTACGGAATATCGAGGCTGGACTCGCACAGGCTTCGCCTGAACATGCGGAGCAATTCAAGCAAAATGCCGACGCCTATGTTGCCAAACTTGAGGCACTGGATCAGGATTTCAAGGCAGCTGTAGCAGACAGCAAACGTAAAGATTTCATCACACAGCATGCTGCGTTCGGTTATCTTGCAAAGGAATACGGTCTGCAGCAAGTACCGATTGCCGGTCTGTCTCCTGAACAAGAGCCTTCCGCAGCTCAAATGGCATCCGTTATTGATTTTGCCAAGGAGCATCAGGTGAAGACGATTTTCTTCGAAACGTTGGTTTCATCCAAAGTATCAGAGACTATCGCCAACGAAGTAGGAGCCAAAACAGCTGTATTGAACCCGATTGAAGGGTTGACGGAAGAGGAAATCGCAGCTGGAATGGATTACATCGGCGTAATGCGGCAGAATTTGGAGGCACTGAAACTGGCACTGAATGAATAGCGGTTTTGCTACTTTAACAAGTTGAATTTACGAAAAAAGAGAACCCATTTGATGCCTGTCATCGAAAAAGGTACAATAATACAACATGCTGAGGAATGGCACAGCCATTCCTTTGCCTTTGGCCACGCAGAGAGCACAGGGATGTGCTCTTTTCGTTGTTCAAGGTGACGGAGATCATGCGGGGAACGGGAGGAAACGCCTTATGGATTCAGATGAAGAACAGGAAGTACTATTAAGCCAGCAGCCTGCCCATCTATGGAGAAGACGCAAGCTGGAGTTAATGCAGTGGACGGAACGCGAGAAGCAGACCGTGGCAGCGAAGAGAACGGAGATTTGGAACGATGTCGAAGTGGATGTTGAGTTAGTTGATGCCTTGACTTTGCTTCACAGAGCGGGCGTACGTACCGAGTTTTCTTGTGCTGGTGTGAGCCCGCTCGATGAGCCGATAGATCATTCCCTTTATGCCTATGTTACACTTATACAAAATGAGGCAGCCGATCGATTTGTGACTTATGCGCTGTCGCAGATGCGCAATAGATTGCTTGCCACACTGGAGACAGGAACGGGTCGATATGATCTGTCTTCTTTTTTCATAGGTCATAACCGGAGTTTCTGCTGGTGGATGCAATATTGCGCCGCACATTTCATGGATCGAAACGATTACAGTGTAGCCACGTAGTATAGTGATAGGTATTTTTACTCGGAGGCAAGGGAGGTAGGACCGGATTGAATAAATGGCTCAAAACCATACTGTTTCTGGTGGGTTCAGCGCTACTGACCCGCTTTATCCCATTTTCTTCATTGTTCCGTAACCTGGATACGATGATACACGAATTTGGCCATGCACTGGTAACACTGTTGTTATCCGGCAAAGTATTGCGCATTGAGTTATACGCTGATCACAGTGGCGTTACATATTCATCCATGCTGACACCAGGCAGATCTATATTGGTTTCCTTAGCGGGGTATGTCACGGCGTCTCTCTTTGCCTGGCTGTTATTCTATCTTTACCGGAAAGGACGGCACATGTGGGGGATCGGCATTATGACGGGTGTAGCTCTTGTGTCGCTTCTCTTTTATGTAAGGGGAGAATTCGGCATGCTCTGGCTTACAGGCTTTAGTGCGCTGAATGTTGTGATTATGATCTTTGGTGCCAAAATCGCGAAATTCTATTATTTGTTGCTGGCTTTCCTCACACTGGAAGAGTCCGTAGTTAGTGCCATGTATGTTGGGCTAATGTCCTGGACACAGCCTTCCCGGGCAGGGGATGCAGCCAATCTGGCTCAGCAGACATTTCTCCCGGCACTGTTCTGGGGAACGTTATTTGCACTGTTTGCACTGTGGTGTGCGAAGGGAGCACTGACGCTCTTTTTCCGAAAAGAAAGCACAGTCCGCACGTCAAAATCCCGTGGATTACGCGGGCGTAATGTTTAGAAAACAGAGAAGGCACTTCCTTTTTTATTAAAGGAGAGTGCCTTTTTGCGTGTCTTCGTGTCAATCTCCAAGATTGTCCCATAACACATAAAAGTAATAAATTTCTTCCATGATCGCCTTATCATCCTCTGCGGCAATACCGCCCTTCATCCGTGCAAGGGTACCCAGAATATCGTAAATCGTCTCACGCTCCACACTGAACTGTATGCGATTGACGATCTTGTCCCAGGCTTTCATCGCGTAATCGATTTGGGACTTGGCTTCAGTCCATTTTTTGCCCTCAACCTGTTTCTGCAATGTTTGTACAGATTCAAGCAAGCGATCATCAGCACCAAAGGGCTTTTTGAGAAGGGCTCCGCTTGCCATTATCGCAACGAACACAAGAATGAGGCAGATCGGAAGCACATACAGCAACCAGAAACGCGATTTCATTCAATCGCCTCCTTCATGTAAATTTAGAAAGGCCCCTCATAATCGCCCATATCGATTTTTTCGGTGATCTTATCTTTAAATAGATCAATATACAATTTATCGTTAGGCAATATGGCGGCAAAAGCAATATCCTGTATCGTCACTTTTTGCTTTTTAAGCTGCTCGCTGAGCCAGTTCGTATCTTTGTTTCGTTCCTCCAGATTTTGCTTAATCAGCACGCCATCAATGATAATCTCGGTCATCAGCTTGCTCTTGGCAGGATGCATATGCATGTCCTTCGCGGTTACCGGTTGATTCTCTGGTTTCAACACAACAGAGAGACTGCCGTCCGGTTCAAGAATGGCATAATCCAGCGTAGTGATGTCAAATACATCCTTTTGCCGCAGCATCATGGTCAATTCGTCAAATTTCACACGCATTTTACTCAGGTTTTGTTCGAGAATTTTACCATTCTGGATGATCAGTGTGGGGTCAGAGTCCATCAGTTTGGAGATGGTACGATTTTTCAGCGTAATATACTGAAAAATAATCGTGATAATGGTGAAAATGGTCAAGGCCACAAAATGAATCCACGCCTTGGAAGATAGATCGGTCGCAAATGTACCTGCGATGGAACCGATCGTAATACCGTTAATGTAATCAAAATACGTCAAGTTGCCCATTTGTTGTTTGCCCAGCACCCGGGTATAGATGATCAGGGTCAGAAAGGCGATAATCGATCGCACAGCAACAACCCATGTTTCTTCCATCATGTATGTATCACCTTCCTTCGCTTCATCTTACAGATTGAAAATGTGAATGCTTGAAGCCATTCTTTAATTCCACCCAGCATATTTGTGGGCTATAACAAGCTTTTCCTAGGCTGGATAATCTTATTCTTGAACGCAAAAAACCGAAACCTGGCTAAGTGCTCCAGGCTTCGGTTAATCATTCGTTACATATCTTTAATTCGGTAAATCCATGGAATAGTAAATAGAATAGAGGTCATACACCCGAGTAAGCCATAAACCCACCATCTACAGGAATAACCGTACCTGTAACAAAACCGGACTGACGTTCATCTGCCAGCCACATCAGCGTGCCTAGAAGATCTTCCGGTTTGCCGAAGCGGCGCATTGGCGTGTGCGCAATGATTTTACTTGAACGTTCGGTCGGCGAGCCATCCGGCTTAAGCAGCAGATTACGGTTTTGTTCAGTCAGGAAGAATCCTGGTGCAATGGCGTTTACTCGGATTCCCGATTCGGCCAGATGTACCGCAAGCCATTGCGTGAAATTGTTAATCGCCGCTTTGGCTGCACTGTACGCAGGAACTTTGGTCATGGGCGAAGGGGCACTCATGGACGAAATATTAATGACGGTAGCTGGAACATCACGTTCTATCATTTGTCTTGCGAAGATTTGGGTAGGGATGAGGGACCCAACAAAGTTCAGATCCATCACCTGACGGAATCCCTCGACACTTACATCAAAAAAAGTAGTGATATCCGGCTGCTCCAAATCTTCCTGTCTGAAAATTTCATTCGTGGTATTGGCGCTGGCATGGTTGCCACCCGCTCCGTTAATAAGGATATCGCAAGGTCCAAGCTTCTCCTGAACAACAGCTGCTGCCGCTATTACACTATCGGTCTGGGTCACATCACAAGCTACAGCGATCGCTTTTCCACCCGCAGACTCAATTGCTGCAACAACTTCTTCCCCTTTGGATACGGTACGGTTCAGAATGGCTACACTTGCGCCATGTCGCGCGAGCTCTTCAGCCATAGAACGACATAGAACACCTGCCCCGCCAGTAATTACAGCTGTTCTGCCTTCCAGACGAGTTGATCTTTCTTTGGTAAATTCACTCATGCTTTTGACCTCCTTTGCAGGGAGTCCCAAACGCCCCACAGATACATAATTCCCAGAGCCCGATCATAGAGTCCATATCCCGGTCTACATTGTTCTCCCCAGAGATGACGTCCATGATCCGGTCGTGCATAACCTTCAAATCCAATATCGTGATAGGCTTCCACAACACCGGCAATATCGACATTTCCATCCTGACTGCGGTGGGATGTCTCGATAAAGTCTCCATTATCATAGATTTTTACATTACGGATATGAGCAAAAGGAATACGGTCCTTGAACTCGTGGATCATACCGATAATATCATTGTTTGGATTAGCTCCAAGAGAGCCACTGCACAACGTTACACTATTGTAAGGGCTATCATACAAGTTCAGATATCTGCGAACATTGTCTTGACTCGTAATAATTTTCGGCAGACCAAAGATCGGCCAAGGCGGATCATCCGGATGAATGGCCATTCGAATACCTAACCGTTCAGCAGTAGGAATGATCTCCTGCAGGAAATAACGAGCGTGTTCCCACATATCTTCCTCTGTTACATCCTTATAGGCTTCGAACAGACCTGTTAAATACTGCAATCGTTCCGGTTCCCAGCCGGGCATCGTCAATGCGGAATTTTCGGTAATGCGTCGAACCAATTCCAGCGGTTCAATATCGGCGATTTTGCTATTCTCGTAGAAGAGGGCGGTAGAGCCATCTTCCATCTCCTTATGCAAATCGGTACGCAGCCAATCAAAGATCGGCATGAAGTTGTAACAGATCACTTTAACGCCTACCTGGGCGAGTTTTTCCATCGTTTTTTTGTAATTCTCAATATATTGATCACGTGTAGGCAGACCGAGCTTGATGTCTTCATGAATGTTAACACTCTCAACGACATCCAGATGTAACCCGGCCTGATCTGCAGCAGCTTTGACTGCCAGAATTTTGTCCATGGGCCATTCCTCACCTGCCGGAACATCATGCAGCGCCCATACAATGCCTTCGACTCCGGGAATCTGCCGGATGTGGTCAAGTGTTACGGTATCATTGCCTTCTCCAAACCAGCGAAAAACCATTCTCATCACATTCACCTCATCAAGATTAGTTTAAAGAACAGGTAGATCCATCATCATTGAAAATAGGAAGGGTATGTATCCCGCAGGACAGCCAGATCCGTTACGGTCAAATGCAGATGTTCCTGCATAATGTGCTCTGCCGTTTGGGCATCATGCTGTTGTATCGCCTGTACCATGGATCGATGCTGTTCGAGCAAATGATCCCAATGATGATCCGAAGACAGACGGAGCATTCGGCTCCGGTTCAGATGCACGTTCATATGCTGGATCACGGACCAGGTGTTTTTTTTGTTACAGCCTGCAAAGAGAGTACTATGGAATTCCTCATCCAATCCGAACATTCGTTCATCATCCGGTTCAAGTATGCATTCCTGCTGCTGCGCAAGGTTCTGCTCCAATATTTTCATGTGTTCATCTGGAAATTGGACACACGCGAGCCGTATGACGGCACGCTCAAGCTGCTCACGCATGAAACGTGCTTCCTCCACGAGATCAACCTGAATCAGAGATACATAGGTACCTCGCTGCGGATAGACTTCCAGCAGACCTTCCTGCGCTAATCGGACAAAGCTTTCTCGAACAGGGGTCCGACTTACATTGAACTCAAGCGAGATCTCTTTCTCCGAGATGGCGGTACCGGGAGGCAGCTTCAAACTCAGAATCAACTGCTTCAACGTCGTATAGACCGCCTCACGAGAAGAGAATGCCTGTTTGTTCAGAGAAGACGGGTTAATTAAGGATGACAATAATTCGGCTTTGGACGAAGACCTAGGGGGATATTCCATAATCTCAACTCCTTCAAGAACATACTACCATACTTGTATGGTAGTATGGAAGCGCTTTATATAAGTTAGTCTAAAATTTATCGCACAAGGCTTGCTGTTAGCGGGATGCTGGAGTAAACTATAGTCATTAGGTTCAAATGTTTAAACCAACAGACATGAAAATTGTGATATCTGTAGACATATAATAGAGGTGAAACCATGGGACAAAAAGCAATATCTATTTTTCAAACCTGCATCCCCTTATTCCAGGTACTTAGCGACAATCATCGTCAGGCGATATTACTTGCTCTTAGTGAGAAGGGCAGCATGACAGTGAATGAAATTACAGAGCAGTTCAGCCTATCCCGGCCTGCTATATCTCATCATCTCAAGTTATTGCTTGAAAAAGGGCTCATCTCCGTAGAACAGAAGGGCACACAACGATATTATTCCGCTTCATTAAGGTCCTCGGTAGAGCTGTTGAAGGAACTGGTTGGCGCGTTGGAAGAAGAGTGTTTATAAGCAAGAGTTGTTAACATGCCTAGGCATGTGGGCTAAATGTTCGTATGTTTAAACGAATCATCATTAACTCGAAGAGGAGTTGTATTATATGAGTGTCATGCAGGAATTAAGCGCACATGAAGTCGAAGAAATTTTACAGCAGCAACGGCAGTTTTTTCGCTCAGGGGCTACTCGTTCGGCCGAGTCTCGCATTACACATTTAACCCGGTTGAAACAGGCGATTCAGAAGTATGAGTCCCGTCTTACTGAGGCGCTCTATCAGGATTTGGGCAAGAGTGAGTTCGAATCTTATACTACAGAGATTGGATTCATGCTGGATAGTATCACGCACACCATTCGGCAAGTGAAGAAATGGGTCAAGCCGGTCAAAGTCAAAACCCAATTCACGCTGATCGGGTCGAAAAGTTATATCATTCCTGAGCCTTATGGTGCGGTATTGATTATTGGACCTTTTAACTATCCATTCCAGCTGTTAATTGAACCCCTGGTTGGTGCGTTGGCAGCAGGCAATACGGCAGTCCTCAAAGCATCAGAGAACACACCAGCCGTCTCAGCTGTTATTCGCGAGATGATTAGCTCGGTATTCGAACCAGCATACGTTCACGTGGTCGAAGGAGCCAAAGACACCACCACGGCGCTTATTAATTCGCCTTTTGACTATATCTTTTTTACAGGAAGTGTACCCGTTGGCAAAATTGTCATGGAGGCCGCTGCCAAAAATCTCGTTCCAGTGACGCTGGAGCTTGGCGGTAAAAGTCCAGTCATCGTAGATAAGCATGCAGATATCAAAGTGGCTGCACAGCGTATTATATGGGGAAAGCTGCTCAATACGGGTCAGACCTGCATCGCTCCGGATTATCTGCTTGTGCATGAACAGGTGAAAGATTCGTTGATCTCCGAAATGAAAGAAGCAGTGGAAATGTTCTTTGGCACAGATATTCAGCATAATCGAGATTATGGGCGAATCGTCAACAAGGCGCATTTCAAACGTCTCACTACCCTTATTGAACGCGATCAAGCCCTCGTCATCTATGGTGGTCAATCCGATGAGGAAGACCGCTTTATTGAACCGACATTTATTGATGCTGAATCGTGGGAAGCGGCAACGATGGAAGACGAAATTTTTGGTCCGATTCTGCCGATTATCAGTTATTCCCATATTGATGAGGCGATTGCAGGAATTGAGAAGCGGCCGAAACCGCTGGCGCTATATCTCTTTACATCAGATACACAACTACAAGATAAAGTGATGCGCGAGGTTTCTTTTGGGGGAGGATGCATTAACGATACGATTACCCATGTAGCCAACCCACGTCTGCCTTTTGGAGGGGTAGGACATTCTGGTCTTGGTTCATATCACGGGCGTTATAGCCTGGAGACCTTCTCTCATATGAAAAGTGTGCTCAAAAAGAGCACCAGATTGAACTTGTCGATTTTATATCCGCCATACGATAACAAGCTGAAGACGATTAAACGTCTTTTGAAATAAAAGAACCGGCGTTTAATCATATACAACGTAGAGGCCATACTGGAATGATCTTCAATGGATGAAGCTCATTCCGGAACAGGCTGTTCCTGTCTGTAGCGTGTGGGTGAAATCCCTGACCAGCGCTTGAATTGACGACTGAAATGGGCAATATCCTTGTAACCTAGCATGGCAGCGATGTTCTGAACCGACAACTTAGGGTTGCCCAGCAGAACTTTGGATTCATGCAGAACCATTTCAGATAAATATACACGCGGAGACTGACCATATACCTGCCGAAATACACGGTTACAATGTGAGGAACTGATGCCCAGCTCTGCTGCAATATCATCAATGCCATAATGGCTGTCGGACTCACGTCCCTGCTTGAATTGCTGACTCACCAGTCCTTGCAGCCGATTACGAATTTGATGGGCCAGTTCGATCTTTTCATATCCGTCCGTAAACATTTGAGCTGCTTCCTGAGAGACAGCCTCCCATAAATGGCCGAACAACTCAAATACCGCCGATTGCAGCTGCATGCGCTGCACCATCGTACTCGCCGCCCGGTTATCCGCAGAAGACATTAATTTGCGAAGTACAGGCTCGATCTGGTGGGTAACCGGACTGTCTGCATCGAACAAAACCTGCTTGATTCGTGCAAGCAAAGAGAGAAATAACTGATCATCAATATCAAAATGCATGCAAAAATACGTAAACCCCTTGCCGTTATGGCTCAGGCTGGAATGAGTGCTTCCTGGAGGAATCAGGAGCAATTCGCCAGCCTTTTGAATATACAGTTTGCCGTTCACGGTCATATATTGTTCGCCTTCTGTTACATAATTCAGCTCATATTGTGGATGTTCGTGAGCTGGATAATCCCAATCCGCGCCGACACTTCGCAAATGTATAGCGAACAAATTCACCGTTGTTTGTACATCTGGGTAAAACACCTCATGCATACTCTCTCCCAGAGCGGGAGGCAAATAGGTGGAAGACATGGAAGACCCCCTTAATAAAAATAGAAACAGATGTAACCGCTTTATTTATATTATAGTCTATTAGCTTGATTTGGGTAAATATCCGATTGATTTGACCATGGTCTACGGTGGAATGCCCATGGTAGGATGGGGCTAATGAAAACGTATGCAAACCATTTTGAGAGGGGTCATCGTTCATGAGCACATCCAAGTCCATCTTTTATAATGCCCATCACTCACCGATCGGGGCTTTTGCCAGCTTTACGCTTGGATACAAAGGAGCCAAAGGCGGACTAGGCCTGGAGCTTGGCAAGCCAGCAGATCAGAATATATATATCGGTTTACAATCTCGCGACAGTGAGAACTACGAAGCTTTACCATTTTTCGAAGCCGTTGAAGATGCAAGTGTTCGATATGATGTAGAGAAAGTGGACAATTCGGATTCAGATCAGGTGTCTTCGGCCTCGACAGAAAAAGGATTGAGCACACCAGCGGCAGCACAGGGAACACGCCCGCTAATTTCAGCGTTCCGCGATGAAGAGATTACGCGCGAGTTTACTTCGGGAACAGATACGTGGACGGCGGGTGATCTGACTTTCCGTATTTACTCACCTGTGCGTCCTGTACCCGAACCGCTGAGTGGTGATCGTGAAGCAATAATGGATGCGCTTGTGCCTGTGGTGCTGGTGGAGATAACAATTGATAACACGCAAGGACGCCAGTCGCGTAAAGCATATTTTGGCTACCAGGGAAATGATCCTTACTCAGCCATGCGTATCATCGGAGGACCTGAGGGTGGGGCATTAACCGGGGTTGGACAAGGTCGCCTAACTGCCATTTTATCTGCGGATGAGGGTCTATGGCCTGCTCGAGGATTTACATTGGAGAAGATATTGCAGGAGAAACATCGTGAGAATCTGGCCTTCGGTCTAGGTGAAACAGCTGCGTTGTTGATGGACGTTCCCGCCGGAGAGAAGCGTACGTACCAATTTGCCGTCTGTTTTTATCGCGGCGGGATCGTTACTTCGGGTATGGACACGACCTATTGGTATACACGTTATTTTGCAGATATCCAGGAAGCCGGGAAATATGCGCTTAACCGTTTCAACGAGCTGACTGCTTCCTGTAAGGAAATTGAGCAACGTCTCGGAGTAGCTGCTTTGAGTGAAGATCAGTCATTTATGCTTGCCCATTCCATTCACAGCTATTATGCAAGTACACAACTGCTGGATGCGGATGGAGAGCCGTTCTGGATCGTAAATGAAGGCGAATACCGGATGATGAACACACTTGATCTGACCGCAGATCAGTTGTATTTTGAACTTGCCTTAAACCCTTGGACCGTGCGTAACGAGTTAGAGTGGTTTGTGAAACGCTACAGTTATACAGATCAAGTGCTGTTCCCGGGCGAAGAGAAAGAATATCCGGGCGGCATTACTTTCACGCATGATATCGGCGTAGCCAATGTATTCTCACGTCCAGGGCACTCGGCGTATGAACTCGTGGGCATTGATGACTGCTTCTCGCAAATGAGCCACGAGGAACTGGTCAACTGGCTCTGCTGTGCAACTGTATATATTGAACAGACGCAGGATCGGGAATTTGTTAAGGAGATGCTGCCCGTCATTCGGGATTGCTTCGAAAGCATGTTAAACCGGGATCATCCGGATGAACACCAACGCAATGGTCTAATGGGGCTGGATAGCAGTCGTACCAAGGGCGGAGCCGAGATTACCACTTACGACAGCCTGGATGTGTCACTTGGACAATCCCGCAACAACATCTATCTGGCAGGAAAATGCTGGGCCGTCTATGTTGCACTGGAGAAGCTGTTCGCTGCAGAGAAGCTGGCTGAACTGTCTCATCATGCAGGACGTCAGGCGGATCGCTGTGCAGCCAGTATAGCAGCCCAGTTAACCGACGGTGGCTACATTCCGGCAGTGATCGCCGAAAATAATGATTCCCGCATCATTCCAGCCATTGAAGGCTTGGTGTTCCCATACTTCACCGGCTGTGAAGGCGCGCTGGATGTAAATGGCCGTTTCGGGCCTTACCTGCAAGCGCTTCGGACCCATTTTAAAACAGTTCTTGTCCCTGGTACTTGTCTGTTTGAAGATGGAGGCTGGAAGCTATCCTCTACGAGCAATAACTCATGGCTCAGCAAAATATATCTATCCCAATTCATCGCACGAGAACTGCTGGGCGTGGAATGGGATGAAATAGGGCAGGCTTCTGACGCTGCTCATGTAAACTGGCTGTTGCATCCAGAGGAATCCTACTGGTGTTGGAGTGACCAGATCCTGGCCGGTGTGGCGGTCGGAAGCAAGTATTACCCGCGCGGTGTAACATCGATTCTATGGCTGCTCGAAGGCAAAGGTAATCGTCTGGAACAGATCTATGCCAGCAAGGAGGCTGTACAATGAGCAACACAACCGTTCAATCCAATATCTCCGGCCCGCAATATGATGCGTGGCTTGGATATCTTCAAAGTCAAACCGCAGTAAAAGAAGCGGTCAAAAAATCAGCCCCTATCTGGAGTCATATCGTGACTGTAGCGGAAGATCAGGAAATTATATCAACAGCATCAGCCGAGCTGACTCAGGGACTGGATAAGCTGTTTGGCATCAAACCGAAAGTTAATCAGGAAACTGTCAGTCAAGTGAGCAAGTCGGATTCAGCCCACCAGGAGGCACAAGGGATCTGGCTTGGCACATGGACGGGTTCAGAAGCCGTGGCTCAGGCCTTCAGCGACACGGAACGCTCTACCGTGCAGGGAGAAGGTTATATTATCCGCGAAGATAAAGAGCAGGGTAGGCTGTTTATTGGTTCTGAAACCCCTCAAGGTGTTCTATATGGTACTTTTCATTTGTTGAGAGAGCTTGTTCTGGAGCAAGGAAACTCAAACGAAGTGCATCCTGCTGAGGTAAGATTAAGCTACATTTCAGAGCAGCCTGTTAATGCATTACGCATGATCAATCAGTGGGATAATGTGGACGGAAGCATTGAGCGTGGTTATGCTGGAAAATCCATTTTCTATGACAATGGAGAATTCACTCGTGACCTCGGGCGTATTCGAGATTATGCCAGATTGCTCGCTTCTACAGGCCTTAACGCCATTTCAATCAATAACGTTAACGTTCATCAGGTTGAGAGCCTGTTCCTGACAGAACGTTTCCTCGGCGATGTTGCGAAGGTTGCTGCCCAATTCAGAGCGTACGGTATCCGATTGTTCCTTAGCGCCAACTACGCTAGTCCGATCGAGATTGGTGGATTGCTTACGGCAGATCCGCTGGATGAACAGGTCCGTGAATGGTGGAACATTCAGACAGCCAAGGTGTATGCGGCAATCCCGGATTTTGGCGGCTATCTGATCAAAGCGGATTCCGAAAATCGGCCAGGACCCTTCACATATAACCGTGATCATGCCGATGGAGCGAACATGCTGGCCGAGGCACTTCGCCCGTTTGGTGGACTGGTAATATGGCGCTGCTTCGTCTATAACTGTAAACAAGACTGGCGTGACCGCTCCACGGATCGTGCACGGGCGGCATATGACCACTTCAAACCACTGGATGGCCGATTTGCGGATAACGTCATTTTGCAGATCAAGAATGGGCCAATGGACTTTCAGGTTCGCGAGGCCGTATCTCCACTGTTCGGAGCAATGGAGAACACAAATCAGGTATTGGAGTTCCAGATTACGCAAGAGTATACGGGTCAGCAGCGGCATCTGTGTTATCTGATTCCACAGTGGAAAGAAGTATTGGATTTTGATACGTTCGCCAAGGGGCCGGGTTCTGAAATCAAACGCATTGCTGACGGTTCTCTGTACAACAGGCCCTACAGCGGCTTTGCCGCAGTATCCAATATCGGTGCAGATGCTTGCTGGACAGGACATCCGCTCGCTCAGGCGAATCTATATGGATATGGAAGACTTGCTTGGAATCCAGAGCTGTCATCGGAAGAGATTGCGGAGGAGTGGGTCAGACTTACATTCGGACATGACGAAGAGGTCGTTCGTCTAATCTCTGGCATGCTTTTGAATTCGCTCGATATCTACGAAAGTTATACGGCACCACTCGGTGTAGGCTGGATGGTTAATCCGGAGCACCATTATGGGCCTAATGTGGATGGCTATGAATATTCCAAGTGGGGCACGTATCATTTTGCCGATTGTGATGGCATTGGTGTGGACCGGACAGTGAGCTGTGGAACGGGATATACATCGCAATACCACCGCGAAAATGCCGAAAGATATGAATTCGTAGAGTCCTGTCCGGACGAGCTGCTATTATTTTTCCACCATGTCCCGTATACGCATGTTCTGAATTCTGGCAAAACGGTCATTCAGCACATTTATGATACACATTTTGATGGAGCAGAGCAGGCGAAAGCATTAGCACAGACCTGGAGACAGCTGGAAGGCAAGATTGATCCAAATGTATTTGATAAGGTGTCTGCGTTACAGGCAGGGCAGGCGGAGCACGCCAAGGAATGGCGAGACATGATCAATACGTACTTCTATCGTAAAAGTGGTATTGCCGATGAACAAGGAAGAACGATATATTAATCTGGATACGAAAACTAGAACAGTCGAATCTTCTTCAGAGGAAAGAACAACGTTGACATACACGAGAAGGAGGGAACATATGGGAGATCATCAATTACCCGTAACCATGAAGGCTGCTGTCATGACAGAGCCTGGGCACATCATCATTGAGGAACAGGCTGTACCACAGCCGGCTGAAGACGAGGTGCTCATTCAGGTGATGGCCGTTGGCGTCTGCGGATCGGATGTGCATTATTTTGAACATGGTAGAATTGGCCGATTTGTAGTTGAGAAACCGATTATACTTGGACATGAATGTGCAGGTATTGTAGCGGCTGTAGGCTCAAGAGTTTCACGGTTGAAAGAAGGAGATCGGGTAGCCATTGAGCCCGGGGTAACCTGCGGACGATGCACGGCATGTAAAGAAGGTCGTTATAATCTGTGTCCCGATGTGCAATTTCTGGCGACGCCTCCGGTGGATGGGGCATTTGTACAGTACATGACCATTCGTGAAGATATGGTTTTCCCGATCCCGGATCATCTGTCTTTTGAAGAAGCAGCCATGAATGAACCTTTCTCGGTTGGCATTCATGCTGCAAGACGCAGTAAACTGGCTCCGGGCACTACACTTGCCATTATGGGCATGGGGCCTGTTGGATTGATGGCCGTTGCAGCTGCCAAATCGTTTGGCGTAGAACGCATCATCGTCACCGATCTGGAGGAAGTTCGGTTAGAGGCTGCTCGTCGTATGGGCGCAACCCATACCATTAATGTACGGAACGAGGATGCACAGGCGGTGATCCGTGAGTTAACGAACGGCGTCGGTGTAGATACGGCTTGGGAAACTGCGGGGAATCCGAAGGCGCTTCAGTCGGCATTATATTCGCTCCGGCGAGGAGGCAAGCTTGCTATTGTAGGACTGCCTGCACAGGACGAAATTGCCTTGAATGTTCCTTTTATCGCGGACAACGAGGTGGATATATACGGAATCTTCCGTTACGCCAATACGTATCCGGCGGGAATTGAATTTCTGAGTTCAGGCCAGCATGATGTAATGTCCCTGATTACTGACCGTTATTCGCTTGAGGAGACGCAGCAGGCCATGGAACGGGCATTGCACAACAAAAGTGGCAGTCTGAAAGTGATGGTGTATCCGAACGGCAAATGAATCTAGTTCAAAGGAGCCCTGATATTTAGGGCTTCTTTTTTTGTATTTTTCGCCATAAAAGGATTAAACAAGCTTCCATAACGTGGTATAATGCTTGAAGATTTTAATATATAAAATGATACACACCAAATGGGTTAATCAGCATCTAGCGAAAGGAACTGAAGGTTGTGAGAACACATGAATTTATGATTCACTCTGATTTCCACCGAGATGATCTGATGTCTGTATCTTCGCAAGCGTCGCGTTTTGCCTCGGATATTTCATTGTCATTTATGGATGCGAATCATGAGCATCGTGTAGATGTCAAAAGCCTGCTCGGAATGGCGCTTCTCCCCATTCGACATGGCAGTGTGGTGAGATTGCAGACACGGGGAAGAGATGAACTTGAAGCTTTGGAATATATGCTAAATGTGCTGGAGAAGGGCTTAACTTGAACTCTGAAACCTGTGCAAATCATAGTGAATTATAAAATATTTATCGTTTCTTCAATTCCGACTGGTACTTCGTCCAAAAAAAGAGTATAATAAAATTTAGTTCTATTCTAAGAAGTACCCATATTAAAGGAGTGTAAATAGATTATGCCAAAAGCTGATATCCATCCAAAGACACAAACAGTAATTTTCTTCGATGCAAGTGCTGATTACAAATTCCTGAGTTCTTCGACTAAATTCTCGAACGAAACAATGGAATGGGAAGATGGTAACTCTTACCCAGTAATCCGTGTGGACACTAGCTCCGCATCCCACCCATTCTTCACTGGTAAACAAAGAAACGTGGACATCGGTGGTCGTGTTGATAAATTTAACCGTAAATACAACATCAAATAGGTTGTCCAAACCATTACAAGAAAACCTCGGGATTAATCCTGAGGTTTTTTTGTATACATGCCGATAGGTAAACCCATGTAATTCCGACTTAAAAGTAATTCTAATACCCATATATATTCAATTCCTCTAAAATTAATTCAACCAATTATTGCGCTTACAATAGTTTCGGATGTACACTAGGAAACAGAGTCAGACATATTGGAGGAGGAAATAGAGATGAGCAACATCAATCATATGGTAACGTTTACACTTTACGCAGGTAAAGATACACCAGAAGCAGAGGCATTTTTGAAAGAAAGTGCGGATGCACTGGCGAATATTCCCGGTGTAGAGCAATTCCAGGTCCTGCGTCAGGTGAGCGAAAAGAACGAGTTTGATTACAGTTTTTCGATGGTATTCGCCAATCAGGCTGCATATGATGCATATAATGATCACCCGGTTCACCGCAAATATGTGGAAGAACGGTGGGAAAAAGAAGTTAGTCGCTTCCAGGAAATCGATCTCATTCAGCACGGAAATTAATAAAATGATGAGTCTCATTGAACCAAACCGAAAATAGCATGAACTTCGAAAGCGTTTTCCAGTTTGATTAATGATGGTTACATCATTTTAAAATCCTTCTTTCTTCATCGCAAGATTTCATAATTACACGTTGCTCAAAGGAGGGGACTGTCCCTATGAAATTGGATCTTACAGGTAAAACGGCACTGGTGACAGGCGCAACCGGTCAATTGGGAAGGGTTATCGCTCGTACGTTAGCAGACTGTGGTGCTGATCTCGCGCTGCATTACATAAATAATGATACGAAGGCTAAAGAGCTTCAAGCTGAGATTGAAGCCATCGGTCGAAAAACGGTCATTGTTCAGGGCGATATCACGAAGCAGGATACGGCATTTCGGTTGCGGGATGAAATTCAGTCCAGCCTCGGCGATGTCGATATCGTTGTTGCCAATGCAGTCATCCAATATGCCTGGACAACGGTGCTGGAACAATCACCGGATGATTATATAAGCCAGTTCGAATCATGTGTGATGCAGAGTGTGTATCTTGCCAAAGCATTCATCCCATATATGAAAGAAGCCAGAGCTGGTCGATTCATTGGTATCAATACGGAATGTGCGATGCAAAATTTTGCTACTCAATCTGCATATACAGCAGGAAAACGCGGCATGGACGGTTTGTACCGTGTGTTGGCGAAAGAGGTAGGCGAATATCAGATTACGGTCAACCAGGTTGCACCTGGATGGACGATCAGTGAGCGTGATCGCAACAATGAGTCGGGACATGATGAGGGTTATATTCAAACTGTTCCGTTGAAACGTAGGGGAGAAGATCAGGAAATTGCCAATGCGGTAGCATTTCTGGCTTCCGACCTGTCCTCTTTTATTACAGGAGCTTATATCCCAGTCAGTGGCGGCAATGTGATGCCTGCCATTTAATATTGATTTATAGATGTGAATGAATTACTAAACATGCCATGAACCGGTTTTTAAACCATAACAACCCATGATCCGTTTGTCAGTCCATGACAAGCGGATTTTTGTATATATCCATAAATACATATGATTTTGTTTCTAATTTCAAAAGATTGGGGTAAAAGAATAGGTAGTTTAACGCGGTGGAAACATAACTCAAAATAAGCGAATAAAGGAGACCGACCTGTCATGAAAAAAACAATTGCAGACGTTCTGGTCGAAGCACTATTGAACGCAGGCGTCAAACGCATCTATGGTATCGTTGGAGACTCCTTGAATGCGGTACTCGATTCCATCCGTCGTTCGGGTAAAATTGAATGGATTCATGTCCGCCATGAGGAAGTTGCTGCTTTTGCGGCCGGGGCAGATGCCCAAGTGAGCGGAAGTATCGCCGTATGTGCAGGCAGTAGCGGACCGGGAAACATGCACTTGATTAACGGTCTGTACGACTGTCATCGGAACCGTGTACCGGTACTTGCCATCGCTGCTCATATTCCGAGTGATGAGATTGGGAGTGAGTATTTTCAGGCGACTCATCCAGAGTATTTGTTTCAGGAATGCAGTCATTATTGCGAAGTCATCACAACAGCCAAGCAGATGCCACGTTCCTTTACGATGGCAATGCAGACCGCAGTAGCGCGTTCAGGCGTTTCCGTCATTATACTGCCGGGGGATGTAGCAGCTTTAGAAGCGGCTGACCTGCCTGTGCCGGAGCATGTATATCATGCGACACAGCCTGTTGTACACCCTTCCGAACCTGAACTGCGGAAACTGGCGGAATTCCTGAATCAAGGCAAAAAAATTACGTTGCTCTGTGGTGCAGGCTGCGCCGGTGCACGTGAACCTCTGATGCAGCTCTGTGATCGCTTGAAATCCCCTATGGTTATTGCTTTGCGAGGCAAGGAATACCTGGAATACGATAACCCGTATTCGGTGGGCCTCACAGGATTAATCGGATATTCGTCTGGTTATCATGCCATGATGGACTGTGATGTGCTACTGATGCTGGGAACTGATTTTCCGTACCGTCAATTCTTCCCGGAAGATGCGGTTGTACTCCAAGTGGATATTCAGTCTTCACACCTTGGCCGCCGTACAAAGCTCGATTATGGAGTGTGCGGAGACATAAAGGCAACCATTGAAACATTATTACCTTTTCTGACGGAAGAGCATAGCGACAAACATTTGCATAAAAGTGTGGAACGTTACGAGAAAGTGCGTAAAGAATTGGATGAGCTTGCCGTAGGTAAACCTGGAAAAACGCCAATTCATCCACAGTATCTAACCAAGGTTATCAGCGATGCTGCAGCGGAAAATGCGATCTTCACCTGCGATGTAGGTACACCTACGGTATGGGCGGCTCGCTATATTGAAATGAGCCGTAATCGTCGATTGTTAGGTTCATTCAGTCATGGCACTATGGCGAATGCTCTTCCACAGGCAATTGGAGCACAGGTGTCTGATCCGGGAAGACAAGTGATTTCTTTGTCCGGTGATGGCGGCATTGCCATGCTGATGGGTGACCTTCTGACGCTTAAACAGCATAATCTCCCGATTAAAGTTGTCGTGTTTAACAACGGTGCACTCAGTTTTGTTGAACTGGAAATGAAAGCTGCCGGATTGCTTGAATCCGGAACCGAGCTCGTAAATCCCAACTTTGCCATGGTAGCTCAAGCGATGGGTCTCGAGGGGATACGGGTTGAAGATCCGGCTGATCTGGAAGAGGCTGTAGAGCGTGCATTGCAGCATGATGGCCCTGTTCTGATTGATGTTGTGGTGAACCGTCAGGAGCTGTCCCTGCCTCCGAAGATTAATATAAAACAGGCCGAAGGCTTCACCTTATGGATGATGAAGGCGGTGCTGAATGGGCGTGGCGATGAGCTGATTGAGCTGGCCAAAACCAATTTGTTAAGATAAGTATTAGGTTTTCCTTAGCATTATCGCAACATGTTCAACCGTCGATCTGACAATGTAAATGCATGAAATTAAACTGTACATCTCACCAAAAAGAAGGGGAACGTTACACGCTTTTATTAAGGAATTCCCCTTCTTGAGATGTCTACTATGTGATAGATATTATAGTATGCACTCATATTATATGATTTGTTTTTAAATTGTAACTCCTTTAAAATAGGTAAAGTCAGGCAGGATTCAAGGCTTTTCACCCTACATATGTTGCATTCCGATGCAAGACCGCTTCATATCGAATTAACCGATCCGATGACAGATGACGAACACACATGGAGGAGATCAAAATGAGTCACAAAGGAAAAGTAGCAATTATCACTGGAGCAGGAAGTGGATTGGGCCAAGCGACTGCACTGAAGCTGGCAGAGAAGGGCGCATCTATTGTGGTCGTTGATCTCGTGGCAGAGACGGGTCAGGAAACTGTAAAACAGATTGAGAAGCTGGGCGGTAAAGCCATTTTTGTACAAACGGATGTAAGCAAGGCGAACGAGGTAGAGAATTATGTTAACAAAACGATCGAGGAATTCGGCCGAATCGACATGTTCTTCAATAATGCCGGGATCGCTGGTCCTGGTATCAAACTAATTGAGCATACTATCGAGCAGTTTGACCAAATCATTGATATTAACCTGAGAAGTGTATTTTACGGATTGAAGTATGTGATTACCGAAATGCTCAAAACAGGCGGTGGTTCCATCGTCAATACGGCATCTACAGCAGGTATTGTGGGTGTTCAAGCAGTTGCACCTTATGCAGCGACAAAGCATGGCGTAGTTGGACTAACACGTACAGCGGCCATTGAGTATGGCAAAGAAAACATTCGCGTGAATGCCATTGCCCCAGGTACGATTGAAACTCCAATGGTGGTTCAGTTCGGGAAGGATAATCCTGAAGTATTTAAAGCAACCCTTGACAGCATTCCGTCCGGTCGTCTCGGTAAGCCTGAAGAGATTGCCAATCTGGTATCCTTCCTGCTAGGAGACGAAGCTCCGTATATTAATGGCGCTGTTTATCCGATTGATGGTGCTGTAACTGCACAATAAGTCTTCAATTAGACTGAACAAGAAAGAGAGGCAACTGTAATGTTACAGCGCCTCTCTTTTTGCGTGTTATCATTTTTATTCTTGAGCTTAAGCTTAAGCTCCATCATGCCACATTGGAAGATTCGCTCTGTGCTGTTGTGGCCATTGCCGGACGATAGGCAAGAATG
Source organism: Paenibacillus sp. O199 (assembly GCF_001636635.1). Classification (NCBI taxonomy): domain Bacteria; kingdom Bacillati; phylum Bacillota; class Bacilli; order Caryophanales; family Paenibacillaceae; genus Paenibacillus; species Paenibacillus sp. O199. Next base: position 368,095 of record NZ_LGRP01000003.1, on the reverse strand, counting down.
ATGATGATCATTGCAATTAGCACCCCTGCAGCTCCAATCCAGGTGATGGATGACAATGATACTGAGCTGACGGCGATTCCCCCAATACCTGCACCAGCAGCCATGGCTAGTTGCATAACTGAACTGTTCAGACTTAACATAATCCCGGACGATTCTGGAGCCATTGTAACCAGATTATATTGCTGTGTTGGGCCGGAAGACCAGGCGGAGAAGGACCATAGAATCAACACAATGAAGATGACCACACCTGAATGAGCCGTGATGTTCAGCATCAGCATACTTACGACATGCAAGGCCATTCCCAGGATAAGTGTTCGCTTTACTCCCATACGATCGGCGCTGTATCCTCCAGATTTGGAACCAATCAGACTTGCGATTCCAAAAGCCAGCAAAGCGGAACTTAACAACGTTTCGCTCATGCCTGCAACAGATACCAAGTAGGGTGAAATGTAGGTATACGCAATAGAATAGCCTCCTAACCAGAAAAAGCTGACAAGTAGCGCAAATCCAATACGAGGTTGTTTTAGGAGCGCTAATTGTTTTTTCAAAGGAACGGGTGCTTCGCCTTCAGATGGCGGGATCGTAGATGCAATAACAATCATGGCAATCACACCCAAAATCGCGATACCTGCAAAAATAAGTTTCCAATCCCAAGCTGCAGCAACCATTCTTCCCAGTGGAACTCCCACAATCAGGGATGCGGTAAACCCCGTAATGACCGTTGCGATAGAGCTGGCCTGTTTGCCTGCAGGCGCTATTTTGGCAGCGACTGTCAAGGCTGTTACAACGACGACTCCGGCTCCCAGCGCCATGAGGACACGTGCAGCGATAAAGAGTCCATAACCAGGTAACAGGTAGGCCAAGACATTACCAACGACAAAAAGTCCCAGAAAGTAGAGCAGCAGCTTTCGTCGATCCATGCGGGATGTTAAAGCGATAATGATGGGCGTACCGAGTGCATAAATGAGCGAAAAGATTGTGATCAGCTGTCCCGCAGCAATCAACGATATATTCATGGTGTCCGAGATCCGATCTAGAATGCCTGCAATGACATATTCGGAGGTCCCTACAAGAAAGCTGACCAAGGCTAGGACATAGATTTTCCATGTGTTAGACATGAGTATATAACCTCTTTCTGATTATAATTATTATATTTTTAGAAATATAGAAATAAAGACGAGAGAACAGGATTAAGAAAAAACTAATCTACCAATGAGGCAAAGCGAGTACTTAATCTATCAAATGTACCGGGTGTTAAGGCAAAAGGGTATTTATACGACTACGATGAGGCTCAGCGGACCAGGTAGCATTACCAATATAATGATTTTATATTTCTAGTATTATGGAAATATAAAACAAAAATTTTACTTCTCCAACAGATATGGAACGAATCTCTGTACAGTGTCCGTATTCAGACTGTAGTAAATATACGTACCTTTCTTTTGTGAGGTCAACAAACCACAATCGGAAAGTTGTTTCAGGTGATGAGATAAAGTGGAGAGCGCCACGGTTACAAGCCGATTCTCTAAATCAGCTGGGCAGAGATTGCTTTCACCCGAAAGGATCTGAATGATTTTATATCGCGTTTGTTCTCCAAGAGCTTTGTGAATTTTCACAGCCTGTTCAGTATCAATCGGATTGGATTGCATCAAAATCGGTCCTTTCGTCTTTATTTCTTATTTCTATAAATATTGAAATATTGAAATAACTTTATCATGTCTTTTGAAAAAAGTAAACTCCCCGCAAAGATCGTTGTTTCCAGTTGAACATGAATCAACTGAAAGCAAAAACCTTTGCGGGGAGTTGGGAAGCCCATCTAAACTCACTTATTACAGGCGTTCAAGAGACTCAACATAATCTTTGGCATCTTTCAATGACAGGTTTCTCGCCTCACGAGCCTTTTTGATTGCAATTATTTTCTTGCCCTGTTGTGCAAGTGCCTGCAATTCTTTATCAAGTTCAGTCAGGTCAGCCTGTGCCGGTGGAAGTGGAGATACGTTCATTGCAGAATCGTTATAACTGAGAGGGGAGTGTGCGGTACTGCCTGAACCATTTTCCAGACGTTCAACATCCCTTTTCAATTCATTCAACTGGGTCTGCAAGCTGATGACGCGAACTAATAAGATAAGAATAAGAAATAAAAAAACGACTAAAACAATGGTGTTTATTTCCATGCAGTCAGGTGCCTCGCTTTCCTTGCTTCAAATACATAACTATTTAAGCTGTACGGGGATCTCCTTAACACCTCGAACAATCATGCCGGGTCTCCATTCAAGTTCATTAACATCCGTCTGCAGCTGCATATCAGGAAAGCGGCGAAGCAGCGTATTAATGGCAATCTCGCCTTCCAGTCGCGCGAGAGGGGCTCCCAGACAGAGGTGAATGCCTTTGCCAAAGGCCAAATGTGCGCTCTTCTCGCGAGTGATATCAAAAACATCGGCATCCTTAAATTTCGCTTCATCCCGATTGGCTGAATCCAGCGCTACAATAACAATTTCGCCTTCAGCGATGTGATGTCCATGAAATTCAATGTCCTCGGATGCCCAGCGGGATGTGCTGAACTCAACCGGTCCGTTATAACGCAGCATTTCTTCTACAGCATTATGGATTAACTCAGGCTGCTTGATCAGCAGGTCGCGTTGTTCCGGATGCTCCAAAAGGGCAAGTACACCATTACCGATCAGATTGACAGTTGTTTCGTGCCCGGCGATGATCAGCAGAGCGACAACACCAAGCAGTTCCTTTTCAGTGAGTTGTTCTCCTGATTCTTCTGCTACAACGAGCTGACTGATCAGATCGTCACCCGGCTGCTCACGTACTTTGGCAAACCAATTATTCAGGTAATCAATGAACTCCTGGGCATGCTTCTCAAACACTTCGGAATGCTCCGCACTTGTCGCATCGATAATGGAATTGGACCATAAACGGAATTTGTCCTGATCTTCAAGAGGTACGCCCAGGATCTCGCTGATCACAATGATCGGTAATGGAAAAGCAAACTCATCAATCAGATTCATCTTATCCTGAGAATTGAGATTATCCAGAAGATCGTCAGCAATATCTTGAATATGGCTTCTCATGCCCTCAATCAATCTGGGAGTAAAAGCCTTCTGTACGAGTCCACGTAACCGGCGATGATCAGGTGGATCGGAAAAAAGCATGTTATGCACGAATATATTTTGTTGATCGGGTCCATAACGTTTGACTACATCCTTACTGAAACGGTTGTCTTTTAATACTTCGACTGCATCCTCATATCGGCTAATAATCCAACCGAAATCACCATGAGGGAACAGGATTCTGTAAATGGGATCATTCTGTCTCAACTTTTCATATACGGGGTAAGGGTTCTGTGTAAATTCTCGGGTGAAGAACTCAGGCTGTGAAGTTTCATTAGTACTCAAATGGTTAATCTCCTCTCATCAAAAGCTCGTAATGTTACGCATCTTATCTAAGGGATCATATGTTAATTTCGGTGGCTTCATACGAAAAGCCTGCACCATCTATATATTCAATATTGGAGCGATTGAAACCTTGTTTTTGACTAACAATTGTGGTATAGAAGGCCTACTTATTTTAGATAGAATATCACATGGAATAAGGAATAAAATCAAAAAGAAATGAAGTATAGACACAGACTACTTGGCTGTGTTTTTTTTGTGCGATTGGACTTAAGCTGCTTGAACCATATTACGAGGTGTTTAATGAACTATAGGGACGTATGGCCTATAATATGAAGTTTTCTACTACAACAACGTGGATTCAACTTAGTTTTGAATGCAGTCGCCATAATGCAGCGATATAAGTAATTCACAATTATGCTACGAACTATGTCCATTGGCTCAGGAAGAATGCCGATAAGAAGGACGTTTCAACCATTTTTGGCGTTTTCTACGTTCGTTCAAAGGCTGCTGTGATAAGATAAAGCTTAATAAGAACATACGATCTGTTTATGCGAGAGGAGAAACCTTGACGATGGAGATGCTTAAGCCGCCCGCCGAGACACTATATGAGACAGAATTAAGGGCACTGCGAGAAGAAGATACGGGAAAACGCCCTCCAAACTGGCTGTTGTCCCCTACATATGTGCGTGATTTTATTATTGGCAGGGATAAGCCAGCCATATTGGATGGAGAAGAGATCACGATTACGAGAAAATTTTATGGCAACGATGTGCTCATTGAACGTGCAGTAGTGACACTGGCAGGCAATCGTGGCTTGATGCTGGTAGGGGAGCCTGGGACAGCCAAGACTATGCTCAGTGAATTGCTAACCGCAGCCATTTCAGGTACCAGCCTAAACACAATTCAGGGTACGGCAGGTACAACCGAAGACATGATTAAATATTCCTGGAATTATGCCATGCTGCTGGATAAAGGCCCGTCCGAAGCTGCACTTGTACCCTCGCCTTTGTATAACGGAATGAAGAAAGGAATTCTTACTCGTTTTGAGGAGATTACACGTTGCCCCGCTGAAGCACAGGACAGCCTGATCAGTATTCTGAGTGACAAGGTAATGAGTATACCTGAGCTGGATGGTGGTGTGCTGTTTGCCAAACCAGGGTTTAACGTGATTGCTACGGCGAACATTCGCGATAAAGGTGTCAATGAAATGAGTGGTGCGCTGAAGCGCCGTTTCAATTTTGAGACGATCAAACCGATCAGCAGTGTGAAAATGGAAGCCAAGATTATTGAATCCCAGGCGCGAAGCCTATTATTACATAGCGGAATAGACACCGAGATTAATTCGGATGTGGTTGAATTGCTGGCCACGACATTTATGGAGCTTCGCACAGGAATGACGCGGGAAGGTTACAAGTTGAATACGCCCCAAGCGTCCATGAGTACGGCTGAAGCCGTATCTGTTTATGTACAGAGTGCAATGACTTCCTATTATTACGAAGACAAGGGAATCGCATTGGATCGGCTGGTGCAAAACATGTTGGGGACGATAGCGAAAGAAAGTGACAAGGATCTGTCCATCCTCAAAACCTACTTCTCTAAGGTCGTGAAGGAGCGGTCCAGAGAAGAGGGAATTTGGAAGGATTACTACGAGGAAAAGAAATGGATCGGTTAAGAGGAAAAGCGGATCTGGATGTTGCCCAGTTAAAGACGCTATTTGAGTCCCAGGTGTATAACCTGAACAACGGAACGCTTTATTTTCCCATACGCCATCATAGTCCAGCCTGTTCCTATCATTTGCTGCGATTGATTGAAGAATACAAGCCGAGCATCATTCTTATCGAAGGACCTGAGAGCGGCAATCCATTACTTCAAGTTCTGGCTGATGAGGCGACCATACCTCCTGTTAGTCTTTACTACACCTATGAGAGTGAAGAGGAGAGAGCGGCCTGTTATTATCCGATGCTTCGTTACTCTCCTGAATATGTAGCGCTCAAAGAAGCAGCTCGGCTGAGCATCCCTGCAACTTTTATTGACCTGGATTATCATCATTTCTCTAAGCCCAACAAGGCAGAACAGCGGGAGAGGTCCATTCAAGACGAGACTTTGCTCGCAGGGTCTGAGTTTATCCACCGTTTATGTCAGAAAACAAACTGCCGAAGTTTCGATGAATTGTGGGAGAACGTATTTGAGATTGGTGGTCTGGAGAAGTCAACACAGGCATTTGTACAGGATGTATTCACGTACTGTACCTTATCCCGGATGTGTTATTCAGCGGAGCGCTTGCACAGTACAGGTGATTTGGCAAGAGAAGCTCATATGAGAAGTCGTATTAAACAGGCTGGGCAAGAGCATGAACGTGTGCTTGTTATCACTGGCGGATTTCATACGTATGGACTGCTGATACCCGAGAATCATGGGACGGACTCAGAAGAGATGACGTTGCAAAAGCATACGAAGGCTCAGAATTCGGTGCATCAGCAGATGTATCCCATGGTCTACACGTTTGCCGAAGCGGATCGGCTGAATGGGTATGCAAGCGGCATGCCTTACGTGAATTATTACGAACAGATCTGGATCCAGCTGCTCCGGCAAAAGAGCTCCGTGTATAATTTGACCGCTTTGGACTTGTTATCACGACTAACCCGCAAGCTGAGGGAAGGACATGAACATGTATCAACCAGCGATGCTATTGAGGCGTACAGTATGGTTCAGGGCCTCGCAGGACTGAGAGGAAAAAGGGAAGGCGGAGTCTATGAGCTGATGGATGCAACACTTTCTTCCTTTGTTAAGGGTGAACTTACGTTAGCTTCAGACAAACCTCTGCAAGAACTACACAGATTGCTAACCGGAGATGTCATCGGAAAAGTAGCTCCCAACCCATTCAGTATTCCGATCGTTGAGGATTTCAAAGAACGTTGTACAGAATCAAAACTTCAAATTCGCACTACTGGCCAACATAAGAAAATACTTGATTTATATGCCAAACCAGATCATCGTCGGCAAAGTCAATTGTTTCAATGTATGGTCTATCTCGTTCCGGATTTCGCGAAGCGACAATCGGGCCCGGATTGGATTGCACAGCGCGACATGAACCTTGTTCGGGAGACGTGGGTATATACCTATTCATCCAGAATTGAGGCTCGATTAATCGAAAACTCGCTCTATGGAGGCACAATTCGGGAAGCCGCTACGCGCAAGATGGAAGAGGAAATGCAGGGAATACCGGATCATCACAGCGGTGACCTCACCAAATCCATGCTTCTGGCTCTGCTCATGGGCCTGCAGGATACCGCAATGAAGCTGTATGAACAAGTGAAGTCAGCGCTCCGAAAGGATGGGAATTTCTTGTCGTTGTGCGGAAGTCTGCATATTTTGAATCGAATTCAGCAGCATCGCAGACTTCTTGGGTTGACTAAGGAACAGCAGCTCCTTAATCTCGTGTCCGAAGCCTATAACAATGCCGTGGACAAACTGATGCAGCTCTCAAGAACGAATCCGGATGAACATGAAGCGATTGTCCAGGGACTGAAGCTGCTTGCCATGCTGGCAGAATCGTCCGAAGAGCATTTTCGGGATGACCCATTCAGAGCACACCTGGATGAACTTCTGTCAGACAGCCAGCTTCCGGCACAGCTGGAGGGGGTGTGTATTGCCATATCTTCAGGACTTGGCGACAGGCATAGAGAAGAGATCGTGGATCGAGCACGTGCATATATCCGGGGATCGCAGGAACAGACTCGCCAGACTGCACTTTATCTACAGGGCGTGTTCTCTGTAGCACGGGACGCTTTTTTGTATGAAGATCAGCTTTTATCGGAGTTGAACTATATGATTGAGCAACTTGATTATGAAGAGTTTATTCGCATGATCCCTGAACTTCGTTTGGCGTTTACTTACTTCACACCAATGGAGACAGGCCTGATTGCGGATCGGGTTGCGAGCTTGCATCAGGTAGAGAACGAAGAGATGTCATGGCCTTCCGTTGACGAGCGATTGCTGATCCAGACGAAAACATGGGATGAAGCCCTTCGGAAGGAGTTTGACGCATGGAAGCTGATCTGAATGAGCTCAATACAACCAAGGAAATGGTGAAAGACAATGCAGAGCTGAACCGGGCAGAAACCTTAAACCGTTGGCGCCTTATTCTAGGTGAATCCTCCGAAGAAGGACTGTCCAATGCAGATGACTACTCCCCTGATGATTTTAAATATACCGAAGTCGATGAGATTCTCGGATATCTGTATAATCGCGAATACGGTGAAGAGCAGGGTTACAGAAAAGGAGGAGGAAGGGGCCCCTCGGATCTAACCGTTCCCAAATGGTTGCATAAGGTCAGGGAACTGTTCCCGAAATCAACGATAGAAATTCTGGAGAAACAGGCGCTTGACCGTTATGGCCTAACGGAATTGTTAACGGACAAAAAGCTGCTGGAATCCCTCGAACCCAATATGAACCTACTCAAGAACATTATGCAATTTAAAGGACGAATGAAAGGCGACGTATTAAAGAGCGCCAAGGAAATCGTACGAGTCGTGGTTGAAGATCTGCGACGCAAACTGGAATCTCAGACCAGAGCAAGCATTATGGGGAAACGCAGCCGTTATGCATCCAGTTCGGTGCGTTCCTTGCGCAATTTGAATTTCAAGCAGACGATTACCAAGAACTTGAAGAACTATGATAAAAACAATCGAAGATTTGTAATTGATCGTCTATATTTTGACGGGAATATCCAGTCTCACAACAAGTGGGACATCATCATTGGTGTGGATGAGAGCGGAAGCATGTTGGATTCAGTGATATACAGTTCGGTGATGGCCAGCATTTTCTATCGCCTGAATGCACTGCGAACGAAATTGTTCATTTTTGACACACAGGTTGTCGATTTGAGTGACAGGCTGGAAGATCCGGTAGATGTGCTTATGAATGTGCAGCTTGGCGGGGGAACGCATATTACGAAGGCACTCCGTTATGGTGAAACGTTAATCGAAAATCCTGGGAAAACGATATACATTCTCGTTAGTGATTTAGAGGAAGGTTACCCGATCCAGCACATGTATAAAGCATGTAAGGATATTCTGGATACGGGCTGCAAATTGCTTGTGCTGACCGCACTCGATTTTAACGGAGATACCGTGTACAACAAACATGCTGCGCAGACGTTATCCAATATGGGTGCACATGTAGCTGCGATTACGCCCAATGAATTGGCAGACTGGATTGGCGAAATTATTACTTAATGGTTATATACAAGATCATTTATAAACTTATTCAAGGAGGATTGTGTAATGTTAACCGCAGACCGTGCAGTAGAAGCTTTGGTGGAGAAGTTTGCAGAGGTGTGTTCCAATGAATATTCGTTGAAAACGGACCGGAGTTCGGAAATCATTGATTATGTGATGGGAACGACGGATAAGTTTCCTGATATGATGGGAGGTTCCAGCCATTATGCGTACCAGACGATAGAAGTACTCATGAAAATTGCCAAAAAAGATGACGGAGACATCTTTTTTCGAGCGGGAGCCATTGTAATTCATATGGAATCCAATTATTCCAGAAGAAATTCGTGGAGAACCGATGGTTTTACGCTCTGCCTTGGAAACGACTCGGAAGCTTATGGACTGAGTGGAAAGAGCAAAACCAATGATCGGATGGGCGGTTTGCTGTCCCGTTTGGAGAAAATCAATCGCTATGCTGGAGAGAAGGAAATTTTGGATGAATTAAAGAGCAGACTGAAGGGGAATTTCCATGATGTAATCAATGGAATGATACTCCTTCGACTCTATTCATATCTCAATGATAGCCCTTCTCATCTTGCCCAGGTACAACAGTTCACTCAATCTCTGCCTGCATTATTTCAACACGTGATGACCCATGATACAAGTAAGCTGCGGAACGAATTGCGTACATTGATTGAGCCACTGGTGGTTTGCAATTTTCAAACAAAACATAACAAATCTGCATATGAATTAAATGATGAATTTCTCCGGGAGAAGCATAATCAGGTTATAGCTGAGAACTATTCGAACACTTCTCTTTCCAAAAAGGAGCAACTGTCTTACAGTGAGTTCGACAAGACGATGATCCTTTTGAGCAATGCTTTGTTATATTTGGTTAACATCAGTGGCGGCAAACAACGTTTCCTTGAAGACAAAAGTGAGACCGGTCTTATTTTGCTCGAAGCCATAAACCAATTACATGAGATCTATCCACTTGAAGTTCGGCGCTATTTGTTAAGTATGGATACAAGAACGAAAAATGCCAACGAATTGCTGTCAGGGCTGGTGCCCCTGGACGAGCCATATCAGCTCATCGAAATGTTGCGTAATGAACTCGAATCGTACACCATACCATGGCAATTTCTGCAATCAACGATTGTTAATGATCCGCAACAAGCAATTCGTGCATACCACATATTAAAACCCCCATTCCTCAAATTGTGTATTCAAAAAGTGCTGGAGGACCATGGAATCGCAGTGCCAGATGTGGATGAAACGGTTGAACAAGCCGTGTTTAGTGCGCTTCGACATCCATTAGATGGAGGCAGACAGGGACTTGCGATTGCACGATATTTGAACAGTGAAAGCTCCTTTGAAGAATACTGGGAAGATCCGAATAGTCGAGGACTGTTTAATAACCTGAATCGTGACAAAAGGCGTGTTCATAACTTGATCAGCATTAGTTTCCTGCCTTTGGATTCGGAGGCGATGCGTCGGTTCGTGATTCTGACCACGTATCCCGAGTGGACACTGGATATCGTTTCTGATATGTATCAATCTTACGCGTTTAGCGGTGAGAAGCTGTTGGAACTTTACGGCCAAGATCCAGAGGTAAAACAAGAGAAATTGCTGTCCAGTCTGATTTCTCTCAACGGTATGACAGATTATAAGTACAAATCGATGCCTCAGGATGAATATCGCCGGATCATTCAGCAAAATCTGGACTTTGCTCTCGGACAGTACAAGAAACTACCCACGGACACGCGCATCTTAATTTTGGAAATCACCTTTGAACAACGTCAAGAGCTATCAACTAAACAGGTAGCCGAAGCGATTCGTGCCGGATTGCAGGATTCATCCAAAAAGGCAAATGGCGTGGCATTATCTGAATTCAATCGGATTCCTGACCAGGAGTTATATACGGCAATATACCGTTCGGAGAAAAAAACGGGTGTGAAAGAAATGGCTCTGAGCGCTATCCGCAGTTTGGATCATAGCAAGGATATATACCTTGAGCTACTGAAGGGTGAGAAGTCTGCCGAATGGAAGAACCTGATTCAAATTCTGCTGGATACCGCGGATCAAAGCCCAGAGTATGCTCATGCGGCACTTGCAGATCAGGCAGATGCCAAAAAGCTGACCAGACTAAGCTGGTTGTCCTTGAACGATCTTCCTTCTCTGATACGTTCAGAGGACAATCAACCATTAGATGATCGAATCAAGCAATATATCTTGGTCCAATCAATAGATCATACATCTGCACCGAACGAAAGACTGAATGAACTACGTGAGTATGTAAGCGAGGAATCGCTCGCACGGTTTGCTAGCGAGCTGCTGCAGTTGTGGATTCAGGAGAGCGCTTCTGCGAAGGAGAAGTGGGTAATGTACCTCTCGGCACTCTTTGGCGATACTCAAATTGTGAATATATTGGCTCCCCAAATTAAGGAATGGACAGAAAACAGCCGAGGCGCCATTGCGGCTGATGCTGTAAAAGTACTGGCCTATCTTAAGGAACCTTCTGCTCTCATGGCGATTGACAAGATTAAACGCACTGTGAAGAACCGCCAGGTTAAGGGTGCGGCTGAAGAAGCGTTGCAGCTGGCAGCGGAAAATTTGGGACTCACCTCGGAACAACTGGAAGATCGACTCGTCACCACACTTGGTTTTGATAAGAATGGAACGATGCAGCTGAGCTACGGGGAGCGTTCATTCCTGATTAAAGTGAATGGAGATATGCAGGTCGTTGTTGTAAATGAAGAAACGGGTAAATCTGTGAAGAGTCTACCTGCTCCTGCACAGAAAGACGATGCTGAACTTGCAGCACAATCTAAGGCGCGTTTCACACAATTGAAGAAGGATCTCAAAACAATGGTTAACATCCAGGCGCAACGTCTGGAAGAATCTTTGTCTAAACAACGTCTGTGGTCTGCTGAGGAGTGGGCAGCATTGTTTGTACAGAATGTAATTATGCGGAAATTTGCTGTAGGTCTGATATGGGGCACATATGAAGATGGTCAGTTGGTCACCACATTCCGTTATATGGAGGATGGCACGTTTAATACCGTCGATGAGGATGAATATGAGCTGCCTTCGGGATCGCTGGTGGGATTGATTCATCCACTCGAACTTGACCAATCTACGCTCGAAGGATGGAAAACGCAGCTGGAGGATTATGAGATCAAGCAGCCGTTTGAGCAGCTGAATCGTCAAATTCATGTGCCTGAGGATGAAGACAAAAACAAGGTTGAATATGACCGCTTGCCGGAGTCTGATTTCTCTCCCACCGCATTCCCCAAAGCATTGGAGAAATACGGATGGATCAAAGGTCCAGCACAGGATGGCGGCTGGTATCATGAATTTTACAAAGAGTATGGAGATCTTATCGCAGAACTGCGCTTCAGTGGTACCAGCATTTCATATTATGAAGGATTGGAAGATATCACGCTGGAATCTCTGCACTTCTTTAAACCTGGCAGTCAGAAACACTATTATTATAGTGATCACAAGTCCATTGCTTTGGGTGAAATCGCAGGTCGTGTGTTCAGTGAGACAATCTATGATATTTTAAGAGCGTCAGGACGTTGATCACGTGAGTGGATTTGAACAGAAATTCCGGATATTTTCGAAGCTATGTACAGAGGATTATTTGATTCGACATGCCAACAAAGGGTTGTACAAACGGTCTCTGAAAGAGTTGGATAATGGTTTGACTGTGCAATACACTTGGAACGAAGCCTCTGTGGGTTGTCAGTTGAGTGATGGTACACATTGTACGCTTGAAAATACGCTGGATCATTGGCAGTGCTCCTGTCCGGCAGACAACATTTGCAAACATATACTGATTTCAATGTTATATTATCAACAGGAACATCAGACAGAAGATACACTAAATCAGGGTGAAGCGTCATCAGCAGAATTGGAACCTGAGTCTGGTCTGGTAACGGAGTCCCGCTTCCGCTGGATGGTGGAATCGGATCTTGCTCCTTTGATTAAATCGTATAGCTCTTCCTTGATTGAGGAGGTTCTGTTCCGATTAAGATATCCGGAGCAGATTGAAGTATTGGAAGATACTCTTCTAACGGTGCGTCTAGTGAAACAAGAAATAGAGGTTTCGTTTACAGAAGAAGCTAGTCTGGCTAAGGCCCTGTGCAAAGTAAAACAAACTGCCGGCAATATGGCCAAGCTTGAAGCATTATTACGGTATCGGATGCAACAAGGTTTGAATGATACGGAAGCCATAAGTGGAAGAGTCCAAGATGCCACGTTTTCACTTCAAACGGTGCGGGAATGTCGTTCCATGCTGGCAGGCCTGCTAAAGACGGGACTTGCTCGTCTACCACAATCGTATATGGCTCAATTGGAGACACTGGCGATTGCGGCTCATAGTGGTCATCTTCCTGACGTTGAGCGGAGTTTACGCGGGATTCAGGGAGAAATGCAATTGTTTTTTAACCGACACGTACGGTTTTCCATGCAATCGATGCTTGATCGGGTAAGCAAGTTGTATCTTGCATTACAGGTGCTTGAACAAGAGAAGGTATCTGCATTCAAACAAAGTCAGCTCATTGGCAGTTTCCGAAGTAAATACTATACGGTTCCAGAGCTGCATCTGTATGGATTGGGTGCTGATGCATGGGAGACACGCTCCGGTTACCGTGGAATCACTTATTATTTCTATTGCTTTGATGATGCGGAGATCTATACGTACAGCGATGTGCGGGCGGTATACTATGAAGATAATCAGTTCTCATATACAGAGCATTATGGTTCCTTCACTCCATGGCTGCCCAATCTGACTTTTCGTCAATTTGCCGGGGAAGAGGTGCAGTTTCGCTCGGTGAAAGTAAATGAAGAGCATAGGCTCTCCTCCGGGGAAGGGGCAAAACTTACACTGTTGCCCCGAACAGGAGTGGAAGAGGTGAATCTGGGCAAGTACATGCAAGATGTATCCTCCGTACTCGCTGAGGATGCACGCTCATTTGAGTTGTTTTCCGTTCCGAAAGAACGACTGGCGATGATCAAGGTTGCCCGGGTTGTAGAGCATCGCTTCGATAAGCAATCACAGGACTTTATTCTAACGATGGAGAGTGACCATGGGGAGACGTTGGATCTGACTCTTCCTTATTCAACGGAATGGGAGACCATGATCAAAAGGTTGGAGTCGGGTTATGGAACAGGAACACTCGAAAACTTTTATGCTTTCGTGCGTATAGAGCAACAACGGATATACCCGATCAGCTTCCTGAAGGGTCCAACAGTGATCAGTCTGAAACTGGATACGGGTTATGGAAGGACGGGGAGAATTGGAAGACTATAGTCAGTTGATGCAGAAGATCAGCAGCTGGTCAGAAGAGCTGTTGCTTCGCGGGTTATCCCAATTCACACTGAAAGATATTGAAGTATTGGAACAGCTAATCGTGAAGACCTCGAGGTTCCAAATGACTTTCCTTCGTGAAATATTGGAATACATGATCGAAGAGGGACGAAAAACTGCTCTGGGGAGCGGTGATGAGGAGCTTATGTTGCTTCATTATTGCCGCCTCACACAGTATGTACAGCTCAGCACTCAGGAATCATCCTGAACGGATTGACACATAAAGAATTGCAGAAGCATGAGCCTCTGCAATTCTTTTTATTTCATTTGAGTAAATTAGGTTTTTGAACCTCCAAAGTTAACGGTTATATTCGCTCAGATGTCATATCCCCGCTTATGATGCATACCCATACCATTAGGCGAATGCTGTCTTAAGGAGGAAACAGGCATGTCCATGAGCGAACCTCTGTTAACGCAAATTGTCAATCAACATATCCCGGCTGACGCAACTGTCGTCACCATTGATAAACCGGTCAAACATCCGGCCATTTATGCTTCAGATTTAACCGGAGACGGAATGCCGGAAATTGCTGCTGTATATGAGCAGGGCGGAGAATTGATGCTGCTAGTTCTGAAATTTTACCAGGGTCACTGGATCAAGATGTCTTTGACGAAAGGCTTGGGTTATGGTGTTACCTTGCTGACAGCGGCATCGGTGACATCCACGGCGCGGAACAATCTCATTGTCGGCTGGCAGGTCGGTGCGATCTGGTCGAAGCTTGCTGTATACGATTGGACGGAATCAGGATTGACAGATCAGGCGCCAGAAGATTTGTATTACAGCCATGCGGAAATCATCGATATGCCAGGTCACCACGGCAGAGATGGCAAAGTAGAAATTGCACTCTGGATTCATGATACAGGTGAAGCTTATCGGGTCGAAATCATCCGCTGGCAGAATGGGAAATGGGTTCCCGCAACAGATGTATATCCGTATTACTTCACTAAGGTAGTAAAGTATTACGAACAATTGGCAGAACAACATCCAGATTATATTTTCTATTGGTATTATCTTGCGGACGCTCAGTATAAAGCCGGATTATTTCCTGCTGCACTCGTTTCGGTCCAAAAAGCGCTAAGTTTCAGTGACCCCTACCCTTCACGGGAAGTTCTGCTTGAGCTGGAAAAGAAGATTAGGCAAGCCATAGGCACAGAGGTTCCGCGTGAAACGACGTGGTTATTTCCGATATCGGTCAGAACAACAACTGGAACCCGGTGGGGTTATATGGACGCCCAAGGTCGTATTCGTCTTGAACCGATACTTGACGATGCCCAAGACTTTCAACGAAATGGCCTGGCTGTCGTCGTAAAAGACGGGAAGACTGGCATCATCAATCTTAACGGGCAATTTGTCGTTCAACCTGTATACGATTCCATTAATTCTTTCACAGAAGGTCGGGCCATAGTCATTGATTCCCAAGGGTTCAAGATGATTGATGAACAAGGCGCAGTATTGACCAAACGGGCATATCCGTTTATTGCCGATGTGAAGGACGGCCGAGCGCTATTTTACCTTTCAGACAGCAGTCAGGCAGGCGGGGAAGTCAGTCGTTACGGTTATTTGGATACCTCTGGAAATGAGGTCATTCGGGCGCAGTTCGCTTCAGCGAACGATTTTCAGGATGGCAAGGCCGTTGTGCAGATCAAAGAAAATGAATATGCGTTAATTAACCGAAATGGTCAGCGGCTGGCGACGTATCCATATGCCTATGTAGGAACTCTGGGTGACGGATTACTTCCTTTTCAGAAAGAGGCATCGGGTAAATACGGTTATATCGACGAAAGTGGTCATGTCCGAATTCAGCCTAGCTTCACTTCGGCATTTCCGTTCAGTGGTGGATACGCTATTGTGAATACAGCGGAGGATTACAACTCCATCTATGGCGTTATTAATACACAGGGCATATTTACCATCCAACCCGCCTACAATGACATTCGAGACCTGGGTGAACATCGGCTGGCCCTAGGGCAAGCGATTGATCCCAAACAGTCTTTTATCGGTTCGGTCTATGCAATTGCAGATGTCAATGGTAGGAAACTTTCGGATTTTGTATATACGGATGTATCGAATTACAAGGGAGGGCTGGCTTCAGCCACCAATGGAACACAAACGTTCTTTCTGGATCTAAATGGCCGACCTGCATCAGGATACCCCCGTGTTGAAGGCTCGGGCACACTCGAATTGGTAGCTCCCGATCTGATCAAGGCGTATGTGGACCAGCGCGTATCCTATGTAAACCGAAACGGGCAGATCATTTGGCGGCAAAATACAATCGTTCCGCTTCACCCGCCATATCGTGTACGGGAAGAGAAATATAAGCCAAACCCCGATTACCTCGTGTATTATCCGCAGGTGGAAGGGTTAACCGATCAAGCCGTTCAGCTTGCAGTAAACGCCAAGTTAAAGGCACTTTCCCAAGTGAAGCCAATCCCCGCGGATCAGAAGCTGGATTACACGTATACAGGGGATTTTGATATTACGTTCTACCAACAGCAATTGCTTCAACTCAAGCTAACGGGTTATAACTACCCGGCTGGTGCAGCACACGGCATGCCAACGATGATCTATGCGATGATTAATCTGAGCAGTGGTCAGATGTATGAACTCAAGGATTTGTTTAAACCGAACAGTGATTATGTGAAGGTACTTAGCAAAATCGTAGGAGATCAGATCAAGAATGATCCGCAGTACTCTTATGTTTTTCCGGACACGTATGAGGGAATCAGCCCGGATCAGCCTTTTTTTGTCACAGCGGATGCACTGCATCTATATTTTAGCCCTTATGAAATCGCTCCTTATGTCGCGGGATTTCCGACATTTACAATTCCTTTTACGCAGATCAAGGATATCATTAATACAGAGGGTTCATTCTGGAAAGCTTTTCACGAGCAGCCGTAACCAATCCATGTCACCCCGTAACCTAATGCCTACGAATGGTGTTTAGATAGGGGAGGGGATTTGGATTGTTGCTGAATGCGGTTCAACGTTTTCTGGTTTTAGGGATTGAGTTTGTTATCGTGATGCTGAGTGCTGTGGTCGCACTTGAATTTCTGGAAGGGTTCAAAATTGGAACGAGCGAGTATTATGGTTTGCGGAATGCGGGTCACATCTTTTTTTTACTGATTTTTATCACCTTTAGTCCATATGTATTCGCATTTTATACTGTAGTTGTAAGTCCAATTTCATGGCTTCTGCGTAAATATGTTCCTTTTGTTATTGCCAGGGTGTTTGTATATAGTGCTGGTTGCGGGTTATTAGGTTCATGGGTATTTGAGCAGATGTTCAGTGACTACATGATCGAGTCGTATTATCTGAACCGAGCGACTTCCATCTGGCTATTTGCGCTTGCGGGGGTGATTTACGCAATAGTAGAAAATAGGGTTTTGCAAAGGAATAAGGTGCGAGCAGAGAACATTGAAATTTCGAATAAAGTATGAGAACTATAAGGGTGGTTAGGATCTTTCAAAGAGATCAATTTTCTGCCCCGGATTATTCCTCACGAAGTTAGCCATTCTTCATCGGTAAGAGGCCATATGTTCCATATGGTCTTTTTATGTTTGCCTGAATTTTCATTTGAAATAAATCAGAATGATCCATTTATTATCCGTATAGAGGTATTTTTGCTCCGTTTTGAGGTAGTAGCTGATCACTGTGCTGTGAGATATTAATTGGGCGTATATAATACTGCGCGATATTGAGAATGATTATTAATGTCAGGAGGAGCGGGATGAACACCACATCTGAAGTATCCGGTTTAATGGAAGTAACCAAAGAGCGTAAAGGTTTGCTGATTACAGCAAGTATCTTCTCGATTTTATCGAGTCTGCTGCAAATAGTTCCATTTATCGGAGTGTATAAAATAGTCGAAGAACTGTTAATCCATGCTAGGGAGCCATCTGGCCTGGACAGGGATTTGCTGATGTATTGGGGATTCGTCTCTTTTGGAGCGCTAATCGCGGGTCTTATTGCGCTCTATATCGGAGGCATGTGCTCGCATATCGCTGCGTTCAACATCCTGTATCAGCTCAGAGTAAAGGTTGCCGACCATGTGGCAAAAGTGCCGATGGGGTATCACACTCGAACTGCGACAGGTGAGCTGAAAAAAATCATTGAAGTTAGCGTTGAGAAAATAGAGAAGTTTATCGCGCATCAGCTTCCCGATCTCGTAAGTGCGATTGTCATTCCACTGGTGCTGCTTTGCTATTTGTTCTGGCTAGATTACCGTATGGCACTGGTCTTGCTAGTTCCCATGATTATCGGGTTCTGGCTGCAAAGTAGCATCTTCCGAAATGAGCGGGGGCGTCAGGCATATCGTGATTTTCAGCATGCGATTGAAGAAATGAACTCAACAGGGGTTGAATACGTAAGAGGAATGCCGGCGGTAAAAGTATTCGGTATTACAGCGGACTCGTTTCTCACCTTTAAACAGGCAGCAACGAGATATCGGGATATCTCGTTGAGAATAACCGATTTATGCAAGACGTCGTATGGCATGTTTTTCATCATCATTATTTCGCTGGTTACCTTTATTGTTCCGATCGGCATTTTACTTTCAAGCGAAAACGCAGGCAATCAGTCTTTCGCGATCACCTTTATTCTATTTCTAATCATTACACCAAGTTTGTCCGCACCACTCTTGAAACTGATGTATCTGGGCAGTGGCATGCGTGAGATCGTGGAAGGTCAGAATCGAATCGAGGCTGTATTTGCCGAGTCGGTTGTACAGGAACCTCTCTCTCCGCAAGTGCCCGATACATATGAGGTGGCTTTTCGGCAGGTATCCTTTGCTTATGAACAAAAGGATAGCGAAGCGTTCAAACCTGTACTTCAAGAAGTTGATTTTGTAGCTAAAGCAGGAGAAATGACCGCATTGGTTGGACCTTCGGGTGGCGGAAAATCTACCATTGCCAATCTGCTTCTGCGTTTCTGGGACGTGCAGCAAGGCGAAATTACAATTGGCGGGGTTCCTATTCAGGAAATGGGGACAGAGAAGTTAATGGAGACGGTTTCGTTTGTATTCCAGGACGTACATCTGTTCTACGATACGATTGAGGAAAATATCCGCATGGGCAATACAGCTGCATCGCGGGATGATGTCATTGCTGCGGCTCGAACAGCTTGTTGTCATGAGTTTATTGAGAAGCTGGATGAGGGATATGACACCAAAATTGGAGAAGGTGGTACGTACCTGTCTGGTGGTGAAGCTCAACGGATTGCCATTGCGAGAGCTTTACTCAAGGATGCTCCCATTCTCGTATTGGATGAAGCAACAGCATATGCGGATGCAGAAAATGAACATAAGATCCAGCAAGGACTGGCCCAACTGGTTCAAGGTAAAACGGTCCTGATTATTGCTCATCGTCTAACAACGATTCGGTCAGCTGAACAGATCCTGGTCATTCGCCAGGGTACCATTGTTGAGCGAGGTACACATGATCAATTACGCGAGGCCAACGGTTTGTATGAGAAGATGTGGCAGGCTCATATTCATGCAGCTTCGTGGAAGCTTGGAGGTGCGAAGCAATGAGGAACTATTTATACAATATATCGGGTGGAAACCCCCGCAGTCTGCTTCCCTCCATCATAGCCGCCATTCTGGACGGGATTGCCAAGATCGTTCCGGCTGCGCTGCTCGTTGATATTTTCAATACGATATACAAATCCTTCGCTGAACCGGATAAAGGACTGGACATCCAGCGAATGTGGGTGGTGTGCTGCATTCTGTTTGCATGGCTTTTGGTGGAATATGCGGCTTACTCTTCTCTCTATGATAAAACTTATCGGGCAGCATACAGCCTCGCCGCAACGGGACGTTTGAAGCTGGCTGAACATATTCGTCATCTGTCATTGGGTTTCTTCGGCAAAAGGGACCCGGGAGATCTGACCAATCTGATTCTGAGTGATTATGGACAGGTAGAGCATACGATCTCTCACAATCTGTCACAGCTCATCAGCGCAATTGTGCTGCCGGTGTTGGCTTTTGCTGGACTGCTGTTTGTAGATTGGCGAATGGCAGTGGCGATGTTCATCGCTGTTCCACTGGGGGTGGCCTTGTTATGGATGACAGACTCCATTCAGGCTCGCTTAAGCGAGAATCATGTGAGAGCCAAGAACGAAGCGGCCAGTCGGCTGCAAGAGTATTTAACGGGGATTCGTGAGATCAAAGCCCACAATATGGGCGGAGAACGATTTGAACGACTGCGTCGTTCTTTTGACGAGTTGAAGTCGGCATCCATTCGGTTGGAAGGCATTATGGGTCCGATGATTATGGGCGCGATGTTGCTTGCGCGTTCCGGCATGACGTGGATGATTTTGGCGGGGAGTTATTTGCTTGCTGGCGGGGAATTGACATTGCCGATATTTCTGCTGTTTTTGCTAGTCGGTACCAAAGTGTTTGAACCTCTGACCGTTGCGCTGATGAGTTATGGCGAGATGCGGTACTCCGCATATAGTGCACGGCGCATTATGGAAGTGCAGCAGGAGGCGCCGATGACAGGAACAGGAAGCGTACAACCTAATCAGGCCATTTCGTTTGACCGCGTAACCTTTGGTTATGATGATGAGCTGCCTGTGCTGAAGAATTTGTCGTTTACCATCCCTCCGCATACGATTACTGCACTTGTAGGGCCTTCCGGCAGTGGTAAAAGTACGGTTACCCGTCTCATTGCGCGTTTCTGGGATGTGCAGTCAGGTTCCATTACGATTGGCGGTCAGCCAATTAACCGTATGGACCCGGAGAAACTGTTGGAGGATATCTCTGTTGTCTTCCAGGACGTGTATCTGTTCCAAGATACGATTGGTAACAACATACGTGTAGGGAAGAAAGAGGCTACCCAGGCAGAGATCGAAGAAGCAGCACGCTGGGCTTGCTGTCATGAGTTTATCGCAAGTCTGCCTCAAGGATATGACACGTTAGTGGGAGAAGGAGGCTCGACGTTATCTGGTGGGGAAAAACAGCGTATATCGATTGCACGTGCCTTGTTGAAAAATGCATCCATCGTATTGCTGGACGAAGCTACGGCGTCACTCGACCCAGAAAATGAAGCCGCAGTTCAGCAAGCGATTAATGAGCTGGTCGCGAACAAAACGGTAATTCTAATCGCTCATCGTTTGAAAACGATCCAAAATGCGGATCAGATCCTTGTCCTGGATCAGGGCCAGCTTGTCGAACAAGGAACGCATGAGCAATTATTGCTAACATCAGGTATCTATTCGCGTCTGTGGCAATTACAGCATGATGCCGAGGGATGGCAGGTAAAGGTATAGCGATGAACGCAGTCGTCCAAACCAGATAGATGAATTGACTCAAAAGGAGAATAATTTAAATGTTAAAACGAATTTATATATGGATTGCACTATGCTCCATGCTGATGCTTGCGGCTTGCGGAACTGAACAGACAAGCAGTCAGGAGGTTAGTTCGTCAGAGGGAACGACGCAAGCGACAACGAAAGTCATCACCAATCCAAATGGAGAAGAAGTCACAATCCCCCTTAATCCGGAGCGGATTGTGGATCTGTCCGGCTCAACAGAGGAATTACTAATCGTTGGCAAAACGCCTGTCGCAACAACCAGCGCCGATTATGGGCAGCAAGATCAGATCACTCCACCCCTTAAAGACAAGTTGGATGCAAGTACCTTGGTTCTGGGGTGGTTGGGCAGCAAATTCAGTATAGAAGCGGTGACTGCATCTAACCCGGATCTGATCATTCTGGGAAAGGATTTTAATACAGATCAGTATGAAACCTTATCCTTGATTGCACCGACAATTGTTTTGCCATACTCGTATTATGATTGGAGAGAACGTCTGACGTTCCTAGCAGATACGTTCGGAGAAGAAACCAAAAAGGATGAGTTCCTGGCTAAATATGATGCAAAGTCGGCTGAGTGGAAGCAAAAACTCGAATCGGCTGTGAACGGTGAATCTTTTGCGGTCATTGAAACCTATCCTAACAATCTGGTGATCTATTCGAATAAAGGTGCGGCAGAGATGTTGTACGGCGAGTGGGGCCTAAAACGTACAGAAGGTATTCCTGAGCCCGAAGGCTGGGGAGGCAAACAGATTAGTATAGAGGCGCTAATCTCCGTCAATCCGGACCAGCTGGTGCTGATGGAGAATAGCGAGAACAAAATGGAAGACAGCAAGGTGTGGAATAACATGAATGCCGTCAAGGATGGGAAGATTTATAAAATCTCCAGCGTAGATAACTACAATTATTCTTATACGGCTATGGGACGGATGGAACTCATGGATCGTTTGGGTAATATGATTTTGGAAGGACAAAAGTAATTCTGAAAAGAAAATAACGAAAGATTTAAAAGCTAAACGGTTCGCCATGAAAAGGCTTCTCAACAAAAGTTGAGGGGCCTATCTTCATTCCTTGAAAAGGATGATTATGAACTTAATGGAATATTTTCCGTTATACTACATGGATATGTGTCTACATACATTCAACTAAATCCATATGAAAGGAGGCATTCATTTGAGAGAAGCAGGTTTTTGGGTTAGATTAGGAGCAAACTTGTTAGATGGAATTATCGTTTCAATCCCTTTAGCCATTATTGTAGGTGTACTGACTGGAAATTTTGATAATGACGAGCCTTTAGCTAAACTACTGTGTGGATTATATTCCATTTTATTACCTGTATTATGGAGTGGCCGAACGATAGGAAAACGTATTTGCGGAATTCGAATTCGAAAATACGATACACATGAGCCCCCTGGAATTGGAACCATGCTCATGCGAGTTGTTGTTGCAGGACTGGTATATGGAATCACATTTGGCATTGGTTTCATTGCGAGTGTCATCATGGTTGCTGTACGAGAAGACAAACGTGCAATACATGATTTTATCGCAGGTACCGAAGTCGTCTGGGACTAAAAATGAGAAATCGATCCCTGGCGTAATATATTCGTTATATCCAATCCACTCATATTCACCCACGTTACAGACGATGAACCTTGTTCATGGTCTGTTTTTTTGTGATGTCAGAAGTACACTCACAAACCCGCGCCAACACTGCAAAATCAAGGCATTGCAGATAATTATATAGAGAATTCGTCTATCGTTTTGGCTAAATGATCATTTGGTTCTGACGAAATCAACATGTCATTTCATCTTTTGCGAATATCGCTACAATGCGCTCTCCCTTACTCTGAGGTAGAGCACAGACATTCCCAAAAGGTGGAGGATAAGGTCCATGAGAAGAAAAGTGTTATCTACGAGTTTGATGATCCTGTTATTAGGTACAACGATCCTGGGGTGTTCGTCCGGAGACAGTAAAACGGGCGAAGCTGAAAAAGGGACACCAAGCGGATCAACGGAAGCAACAACCTATCCGATTCAAACGGATAAGACGCTTACGTACTGGGGTGAAATTAACGGAAACTTGATCGGGGTCAAAAATTCGCACAGCGAAATTCCATTCTTTCAAAAATGGCAGGAAAAAACCGGTGTGCCACTCAAATTCACGGCACCACCGACAGGTCAGGTCAGAGAATCCTTTAACGTGATGCTGGCATCCGGGGATTTGCCAGACATGCTGGAGTACAATTTCATCGGAGATTTCCCCGGTGGACCGGAGAAAGCCATCAATGATGGTTACATCCTCAAGTTGAACGATCTGATTGACCAGTATGCTCCGAATCTGAAGAAATACCTGCAGGACAATCCGGACATCGACAAGATGGTCAAAACGGACAGTGGCAGCTACTATGTATTCCCTTTCGTTCGGGGAGATGAGTATCTTCGTGTCTTCCAGGGACCCATCATTCGTCAGGATTGGCTGGATGAGTTGGGACTGCCTGTTCCGGAAACGATTGATGAGTGGACAACAACTCTAAGAGCCTTCAAAGAGAAAAAAGGCGCAGCCGCTCCGTTCTCTGTAGTAAGTAAGCCACGATTCTTTAACGATTCCGGTAATGGTGCTTTCCTTGGCGCCTTCGGTGTAAACCGCGGATTCTATCAGGAAGACGGACAGGTCAAATTTGGTCCTGCGGAAGAAGGTTTCAAAGAATACTTGACGTTATTCCAGGAATGGTACAAAGAAGGTTTGATTGATAAAAACATCTCGACTGCAGATACCAAATCCGTTGACGGTAACCTCGCTTCGGGTGCTACTGGCGCTAGTGTTGGTAACGCAGGCGGAGGTATCGGCAAATGGCAGCCGCTCGTAGAAGCAAATGATCCGGATGCCGTTCTGGTCGCTGCACCATATCCGGTACTTAACAAAGGGGATATTCCTAAATTCGGCCAGCTTAATCAAGGTTATGCCTCGGAAGGTACGGTTGCCGTCACGACGGCAGCCAAGGACCCGGAACTTGCCGTTCGCATGCTGGATTATGGTTACAGTGAGGAAGGGCACATGTTCTTCAACTTCGGTGAAGAGGGTGTCAGCTATAACATGGAAGGCGATTATCCGAAATTCACGGACTTGCTGCTGAAGAATCCGGATAAACTCGCTCCTGCACAAGCGATTTCACTATATGCCCGCAGCAGCTATAACGGTCCGTTTGTTCAAGACAAACGTTATGCCGAGCAGTTCTTTGCATTACAGACTCAGCGCGATGCCATTGATGTATGGAAGAATACACAGGCCGCCAAATATAATCTGCCTTCAATCACACCTACACCTGAAGAGAGCTCCGAATACGCGACCATCATGAATGATATCAACACGCTCGTCGATGAGATGACCATCAAGATCATTCTGGGTAACGAACCAGTGGATCAATTCGAGAGCTATGTTGCGAAAATGAAATCGTTACATCTGGATCGAGCTATTGAAATCCAAACAGCAGCACTCGAACGCTACAACAACCGGTAATTGTAAAAGGGGAGGGCACTAGCCCTCCCGATTGAAAAGAGGTGAAAAGGTACATCATGAGCAATCGTCAATCCTTTAGAAGCCGGTTCGTGCGGGACTTCATGATGAACAAGTATTTATATATCATGATGATTCCCGTTATTGGATATTATTTAATATTTCATTACGGTCCGATGTACGGCGCAATTATTGCCTTTAAAGATTATTCTCCGATGAAGGGTATTTTGGGGAGTGATTGGGTTGGGCTGAAGCACTTTGAAGAGTTTTTCAACAGTTATTATTTCTTGCGTGTTCTGAAGAACACCCTTCTTATCAGTTTGTACACGCTGGTCTTTGAATTCCCCGCACCGATTATTTTGGCGCTGCTCATCAATGAAGTACGCAAGCGCGCGTTCAAGCGGGTCGTTCAGACGATAACGTATATGCCTTATTTCATCTCTCTCGTCGTCATATGTGGTATTATTACGGACTTCACGAACGCGGATGGTTTAATCAACCGCCTTATCATGATGCTTGGATATGACGGTCAGGCGATGCTGCAAAAGCCGGAGCTGTTCCGTCCGATCTATGTTCTGTCTGAAATATGGCAGCGGATCGGTTGGGAATCCATTATCTATATCGCTGCGTTGATGAGCATCGACCTGGAGCAGTATGAAGCGGCGAAGATAGACGGAGCGAGCCGTCTCAAGCAAATGTTTCACATTACGCTACCCGGATTGCTGCCTATTATTACGATCATGTTCATTCTCCGGATGGGTAATATGCTGAATGTCGGGTTCGAGAAAATCATTCTCCTTTATAATCCGGTGACCTATGAAACAGCAGACGTAATCTCCTCCTTCGTATATCGAAAGGGATTGTTGGAGTTCGGATGGAGTTACAGCTCGGCAGTCGGTCTATTTAACTCGGTGATCAATCTCGTTCTTCTGATTTCGGCGAACTATATCAGCCGCAGAGTGAGTCAAAACAGCTTATGGTGAGGTGGTAACTTTGATTAAGGAAAGCGGTTGGTTTGACCGAATCTTTACGATCTTCAATTATACGTTTCTAATCCTGCTCGTCATCGTCACATTGTATCCACTGCTCTACGTGTTATTCGCGTCCTTAAGTGATTCGGCGCAGCTGTTAGCAAACAAAGGTCTCCTGTGGAAGCCGGTCGGCTTTAGTCTGGAAGCTTACAAGAGTGTACTTGCCAACCCAGGTATAGCCACAGGTTTCCGTAATACATTGTTTATTCTTGTGTTCGGCGTTATCGTCAACCTGTTCATGACTGCGCTTGGTGCGTATGTGCTATCCCGTAAAAACGTGATGTGGAACAAGGTGTTCATGTTCTTTATCGTTTTCACGATGTTCTTTGGCGGCGGGTTGATTCCACTGTACCTGGTTGTAAAAGGCGTTGGCCTGTTAGATACATTGTGGTCGACCATTCTGCCTTTTGCCATCAGCACGTTTAACCTGATTATCATGCGAACGTCATTTATGGGCATACCGGACAGCCTGGAAGAGTCGGCCAAGATTGATGGAGCGAATCACTTCACCATTTTGTTCCGGATCATTATTCCGTTGTCCATGCCAGTCATTGCCGTGATGATTCTGTATTACGCAGTCGATAAGTGGAACGGATGGTTCTATGCGTCTGTATTTATCAAAAGTCGAGAACTGTTCCCATTGCAATTGGTGCTGCGTGAGATTCTGATCGCCAATTCCACGGAGAGTATGTCGGCCGGTGCTTCGGCTGGGGATCGTTTCCAGATCGGGGAAACCATCAAGTATGCGACGATTATGGTAGCGACGATACCAATCCTTTGCATCTATCCGTTTTTGCAGCGCTTTTTCGTGAAAGGTGTCATGGTTGGTTCATTGAAAGGTTAATCCAGAGAATTTAATAACGGTAAGGAGGTATGAGGGTACATGAGCGTATTAAATGAAGTGAACAAAGACGTGTGGGATCAGATTAAAAGTAAAGCCGATCAGATGCTTGCAGCCATAGGTGAAAAGTCTCCGCATGTCGCTGGAGCAAATGGCATCTATGACGACATGAGAATCGATTGGTGGACCTCGGGATTCTGGCCGGGTATGTTATGGATTGTGTACGATATGACGGGTGATGAGAAATATAAAGAGGCTGCATGGAATTGGGATGAACGGCTATCGGAACAGTTTCTCGAAAATAACTACTTTGATCACGACGTGGGCTTTCATTTCCTGCCTACGGCCGTCATCAAATACAAACTCACCGGAGATGCTGATGCCGCAAGGCGTGCCTTATTTGCCGCCAACTTTCTGGCTGGCCGTTTCAATACCAAAGGCGGCTTCATCCGGGCTTGGAATGGAGACATGCTGGGCTGGTCGATCATCGACACCATGATGAACCTGTCATTGCTCTTCTGGGCGTCTGAGGAAAGTGGAGATCCTCGTTTCAGCCATATCGCCAAAGCTCATGCGGATATGGTCATGAAGCAATTTGTGCGGGAAGATGGTTCTGTGCATCATATCATTCGATTTGATCCCGAGACAGGTGAACGGGCAGAAGCGATAGGTGGACAGGGAGCGGCGCCGGATTCGGCATGGAGTCGGGGAGCGGCGTGGGCTTTATATGGATTAACGAATACGTATCGTTATATAGAGGACCCGTCATATCTGGATGCTGCACAGCGTGTGGCGAACTTCTTCATTTCCAGCCTGCCTGAGGATAGCGTTCCGCATTGGGATTTCCGTGCTGAGCCCGAAGAAGGGGAGGAGGTTCCACGAGACAGCTCCGCTGGTGCCATTGCTGCTTCCGGATTGCTTGAGCTTGCAGATGTACTTCCTGATCCGGAGGGCCGACTCTATGCCACCGTTGCCAAACGTATCCTGAGTTCCCTGCGGGATCATTATGGAACCTGGGATCTTCCTGAGCACGAAGGTATGCTTCTCGAGGGAACCGGTCATAAACCGGCAGGTCAGAACGTAAACGTCTCGCTCATTTACGGTGACTATTTCTACGTCGAGGCGAGTGCCAAATTAAACGGTTGGAAGCATCGCATTTTCTAAAAAAATTCTAAGAATATTTAAAAAACTTTCTCAACTTGATACCGAATGCCCGATAGACGAAATTAGTCTATTCGGGCTATTTGTGCTTGATTTGACGGGGAAAATCGGTGGTGGCTACCCTTTTTGTCAATCGAATTGAACTTTTTATCTATATCCCAATCGCGCTCTTACCGTTATAATAAATTCCTGATCCAAACATAGATAATCTACGAAGAGTTGGGTGATGAGTTGTTGCTAAACATTCGATATTTGTGGCAAAAACGAGAAAGCATAATTGTAACCTGGCTTGTCTCTTACAGTGCTGTTTTGATTGTGCCGATTCTGATCAGTTTGGTTATTTACATGCAAGCAAATGAGACATTGAAGAGTGAAATACATCGGGCCAACGATTCTTTATTAAAGCAGATGCGATATACGATCGATACACAAGTTGATCTGATGAAGCGGTTAAACATGGAGATGACGTGGAGCCCGAATCTGCAAACGCTGATGTATTCCAATCAGCCTGCCAAAGAGGCGCCGTACACGGCTTACCAACTGGTAAAGGAACTCCGTCTCTATAAAACATCCTACGCATCCATCGATGAATTCTACGTCGTGTGGAAAAAAGACCAATCCATTCTCCGTTCAGGTAATATTCGGGATATGCGAACGGCATTTCATACCATACATAACACAGGTGCAATGTCTTTCGAAGCGTGGCGGGATCAGATCCTGGGTACAGAGACGAATCAGTTCGTCATACTGCCACATCAGAATGCCGCTCCGGCGGAGTCTTCCATTGCGTACATTACACGTCTGCCTGATGATTTGAATGGTCAGGAGACGGGTACGGTTGTCGTCATGGCGGATACGCGAAGATTCCAGGAAGCGATTGAGAGCATTTCGGGTTTTAGTGATGCCACGCTGCTGATTCTGAACCAGAATAACGAGATTCTGATGAGCAATCATCCGGGGTCAGAGGAATTGAAGCCATTCATGAATGGCAATCAGGTTCAATTGGATAACGCCAAGGTAGGCAAGTCGGAGATGTTCTACATGGACTCTGCGGTGTCCGATCTCAAGTACGCATTGATTATTCCCAGCAGCCTATATTGGGAAAAGGCAGTGTATGTCCGCAATTTTACCTATATCAGCATCGTGGTGAGTCTCATTAGTGCGGGTGTACTGACCTGGTTCTTCATGCGCCGGAATTACTCCCCAATCCAACAGCTCGTGGAATCACTAAAAGACAAAAATAGTCAGAACGAACCTGCTGATCGGAACGAACTTCGGTTTATTCAGAAGGTCATCATGAACACACGTTCAGAAAAGAATGAGATTGCCCAGCAGTTGCAGAAACATCAGCAGGTGCTGCGCTCCAATATGATTAATCGGCTTCTCAAAGGCAAACAGGATACGCTTGTGCCTTATGAAGATGCATTCCGTTCCTTCCATATGCCGCTGTATTCAAGTGAATTTGCTGTTATCCTATTTGTTATCGAGAATGAAGAGAATCTCTATGGAAAGCTGCCAGGTATTGATATCAACGAACGAAACAAGCTAATCCATCTCATTATTTCCAATGTGGTTGAAGAGCTGGCTTCAGAGCGTCAGCACGTCGGATATGTGGCTGAAGTTGATGATATGATGGTCTGCCTTGTAAATATGAAAGCGGATTCTTCGGATTGGAACCAGGATCTTCATCACATTGCGGCAGAAGCGCAGCGATTCCTGGAACGTTATGATATGGAATTGACAATCTCCATCAGTGGACGCCATACGTCGTGGATTGGTATCGCCGAAGCATACCAGGAAGCAGTAGACGCAATGGAATACAAAATGGTGCTTGGCAAAAAAGGTATCATTACCTATGGCGATGTCCGCAGCGATGCGATGGCGGATGACCCGTTTGGCTACTACTATCCGCTTCAGGTCGAACAGCAGCTTCTTAATTTCATCAAAGCGGGAGATACCGACCAAGCCAGCGCTTATATGAACGAGATTACAGAGCGGAATTTTGATAAACCGATTATGTCGCTCACACTTGCACGTTGCCTGATTTTTAACCTGGTAGGTACAATGATCAAGGCTATCAATGATCTAGGGGACAGGGATAACCATACGCTAACCCAATACCCGCATCGGATTGAGGACATTATTGCCGGGGATACCATTCAGGAGATGCAGGAGGCATTGCAGAACTTGCTTGAGGAGGTATGTTCATATGCCGCTGACAAGCGCGCAACGAATGTATCACAAGAACGTGAGGATTCCCTGCGTCATCTCAGTACCCAAGTCACACAGTATATTGAGAGTAACTATACAGACGCGAATTTGAACGTCAACGCCATTGGTGAGCATTTTGAGCTGAAGGGCAGTTACTTGTCCAAACTCTTCAAGAATCAGACAGGTGAGGGTCTGCTGGACTGCATTCATAAGTGCCGTATCCGACAGGCTAAAGAAATGATTGAGCATAAACAGGAATCCATTACAGAAATATCCCGAATGGTCGGGTATAACGATGCAGCAACTTTCATCCGAGTGTTCAAGAAATACGAGGGTATTACGCCCGGTAAATATAAAGAAATCAGTTGATTGATTTGAAAGGAGACCGGAACATGAACGTAAAGAGAAAGTTGGCATTCATAACAAAGTTGACAGGATTCATCCTACTGCTTGGCATGCTGACTGCTTGCGATCAGAACGGGACAGATTCGGATGCCAAGCTGGATGAACGTTCCGGCTCATCAGAGTACCAGACCGTCTCAATTGCTTCACCCAATGACGCTGGAAAATTAACCTACTGGGCAGAATTGAATGGCAATGCAGCAAGCATTAAGTCCAGCTTCAATGAAGTTCCTTTTTTTCAGGAGTGGCAGCGGAGAACCGGAGTCAACCTTCAATTCATCCGGCCTCCCGCCAATCAGGCCAAAGAAGCGATTAATGTGCTGCTTACGTCCGGAGAACTGCCGGATATGATTGAATACGAGTGGAGCAATTATCCCGGTGGGCCGGAGAAAGCGATTAAAGATGGATATATCCTGCGATTAAACGATGTTATTGATCAATACGCACCTCATCTGAAGCAGTACCTGACCGAGCATCCAGACATTGATATGCAGATTCGCACAGCGAACGGAAGTTATTACGCGTTTCCTTTTATTCAGGGAGATGATAAGCTGCGAACCTATCAAGGGCCGATTATCCGAAAGGATTGGCTAGATGAGCTTGGACTTGATGTGCCAACCACGATTGACGAATGGCATACGATGCTTCAGGCATTTAAGGACAAAAAGGGAGCTGACGCCCCGCTTACTTTTCTAGGTGTTCCGAATCCGTTGTTTGGTATCGAAGGTGGAGGTTTTATTGGCGCTTTTGGCATTAAAAAGGGGTTCTACGTGGAAGATGGCCAAATTAAGTTTGGGGCACAAGAACCTGAATATAAGGCGTTTCTATCCTTATTTCGTGAATGGTATGCGGAGGGACTCATTGACAAGAATCTAGCTGCCGTCGATTCGGAGACTCAGGATACTAACATGACTACAGGACGCAGCGGCGCGAGTATCTGGAATGCAGGGGCGGGGATTGGTACATGGCTACCCATCTTGCAGGAGACGGATCCCCATGCAAAGCTTGTGCCAGCGCCATATCCTGTCATGAACCAAGGAGATCGCCCGAAATTTGGTCAACTTGCTCCCGCGATCGGTTCCAGTGGGGTCGCCATATCCAGCAACAGTCATCATGTAGAAGAAGCAGCACGGATGTTGGACTACGGGTATGGGCCTGAGGGACATTTGCTGTTCAACTTTGGTATTGAAGGTGTTAGTTTTAAGATGAAAGACGGGTACCCGACGTATACGGAAACTATTTTGAAAAACCCTGATAAGTGGTCGCCGGCGCAAGCGCTTGCGATGTACACCAGAGCGAGTTATTTCGGTCCATTTGTGCAGGATACGCGATATATGGAGCAATATTATATTTTGCCGGAACAGAAAGAGGCGGTGCAGTTATGGTCCAGTACGGATGCTGTTCTCCATCAGGTACCAACTCTGCCCAAAACCGAGAAAGAAAGCACGGAGATGTCAGTCATCATGCAGGAAGTGAACAAAGTGGTGGACGAGATGTCGCTTAAAATCATTTTTGGCATTGAGCCGTTGGATGCATTCGATACGTATGTCGAGCAAATCAAGTCATTACAGATTGATCGTGCGATTGAGATTCAACAACAGGCATTAGAGCGATATAATCGCGCTGTATCCTCTAAATAAACCCTTATATTGTATAAAATGGGCATTGAGGTGTCGTTTTTGTTGATGTAATTTCGTTCACTCGTGCTCTACAATCGGTTATGACATGCTGAGTTGGCATGCACATGACTCTTGCTTGAGCAGGATCGGAGGTGACTATAGGGTTTCTTGAAACCGCTCACATACTCTGAAATCCAAAAGGAGGAGAACGAAAGCATGCGTAGAAAGTGGCCTTTTTTATTGTTGGCATTTACGTTGACTGTTGGATTGTCTGTACCTGAAACCCAGGAGGTTCGAGCGTCAGAGGGTGACTCACAGCCATCTATTGATCGTATCGGTGAGAATCTGTCTCTGGGTACGGATGGCAGAAGCAGACTCTATCCAAACGATTGGTATCCAGGATTTAAAGATGAACAGGGAAGGTTTCTGCATGACTTTTCGTATGCCGGTTATCGGCGTGGGGAAACAGAACTACCTAAAACGCCTAAAAACAAACGTATCGACGTTACCAAATCACCTTATTTTGCCGATCCTTCAGGGAATCGAGATGCAACACATGCTATTCAAAAGGCAATTGATGCTGCTGTTGCGTTAGGTGGGGGTGTCGTGTATCTTCCCAAGGGTACATATCAGGTTAACCCTCAGGACGGCAAGGATTATTCACTAAACATCCCTGCAAGTCGTGTGGTCCTGAAAGGTGACGGGATGAACAAGACTCATATTTATAATGCACAGCAAAATATGAAAAACAAGGATATTATCCGGATCGGTAACGGAGATTGGAAGAAAACCGGAATTTCTACGAAACTTCGCAAGTCGGTTACTGATCCAACCGTCCTGCTACCCGTTGAGGACACAAGCGGGTTTGCGGTGAATGATTACGTGGTCATTTCATTCGAAACGACGCCGGGTTTCTTACGGGAACTTGGCATGCAAAACAAGTGGTCGTCACGTCTTGGTAAAGTAGAACCGTTATTCTATCGCCAAATCGTGGGCGTAGATCCGGAGAATAAAACGATCACGTTAGACATTCCGACACGTTATCCTATGAAGCTGCGCGATGATATCACAATTAGTCAGACCGCAGATCCGATTGTCGAAGTAGGTTTGGAGGATTTCTCGATTGCAAACATTCAAAATGCGAAGTCGGGGCTTGGTGAAGATGACTTCAAAGTCGTTGGGACTGCTGGTTATGAGGCCGATAATGCTAAAGCTGTCAATGTGATTGCAGTGGCCAACAGCTGGATTCGAAATATTAACACCTATAAACCAGCTGGCAATGCAGATTATCATCTGTTATCCAAGGGTATTATTCTGGATCGTACGAAGAACGTCACTGTGGATCATGTAACCATGCAGTACCCGCAGTATCGTGGAGCGAATGGAAATGGTTATTTATATCAATTTATTGGCAATGATAATCTCATTAAGAATAGTAAGGCAATAGGAGCTAGACATAGCTTCACATATGCCAACTTCTCTGCGAACGGGAATGTCCTGCAAGGTTCGTATTCTGAGAAACCTTCATTATTGACTGATTTCCATATGTATTTAAGCATGGCGAACCTGATCGACAACCTGGTAGTTAACGGGGACGGGATCTCTGCCATTACACGGGATTATGGATCATCCGAAACGAATCGTCATGGAGTGGTAACCACGGAAAGTGTGTTCTGGAATACGACCGGTCAGGCGGCACACCCTAGTAAATCCGGCGTTATTGTAGAATCAGAACAATTCGGGAATGGATATGTCATTGGAACCAAAGGAAAGGACACCGGCGTGAACGTCAACATTGTCGGTTCCATTCCGGATGCGAATACGCAGCCATTTGATATGGCGGAAGGCATTGGGGAGGGCGATCGTTTATCCCCGCAAAGTTTATACCAGGATCAGAGCAAGAAACGAATCAAAGATATTCATCTGGGGCTTCAATCCCTGTTGGTGAATGGCGAAGCTATAGGGGGTATGCAGTTCTTAAGAACGGATTACGTTCATACTTTGCCTTATGGCACAATCGAAACGCCGATCATCTCTGCAAAATCTTATGCCAAGGATGCAAAGGTTAAAATTAAGCAACCGCAAGGAACTACTGGAACTGGAGAGATCACTGTATCCTATCGGGGTCACATCCAGAACGTGCGAGTGAAGTTTAAGGTAGTTGATACACCCGTACTTCCAGAAAATATCTCCATAAGTCCCAATAAAACAGTACCCGGCTGGAGAGTCGCAGGGAATGCGATCAGCGCAGGCGGAAGCGGAGAATTATCCTCGTTTCTAACATTAGATAATGGTGAGATCGTAAACATTGCAGAATTGGATGTTCCTGTTACGTACACATCAAGTGATGATACGATTGGATATACAGAAGGAACTACTTTCCATGCGGTAAAAGCGGGAAAGGTCGACATCATCGTGAGCTGCGTCTTTAATGGCGTAACGGTCGAGGCACGGGAGAAATTTGAAGTCAAAGAGCCTATGGCCGAACCGGAAGGGCCGTTCGCTGTCGTAACCAAGGTGACGGCAAGTGCAGATGATGGCAATCTGCCGATTCATACGATCGATCGTGATCCAGACTCCAGATGGTCTGCAGATGGAAAGGGACACTACCTGCAGTTGGAGCTTGAGCAACAGACTCAAGTAGGGCAGGTAAGCATTCAATTCTATAATGGACATACGCGATCCAATTATTTCGATTTGGAGATATCAGCTGATGGTATTAATTACCAAAAAGCATTAAGTAATGTGGCCAGTCAAAAACAGGCGGCTTATGAAACATTTGAATTTGAACCGGTTCAGGCCAAATTCATTCGATTTGTCGGGCAAGGAAATGAATCTAATACCTGGAACAGCATAATTGAATTTTGGGTACACGAGAATTAAAAATGACGTAGGATAAAATCAAAGAAATTTAGAGAGTCAAATATAATATGCGCTCATTATAAAGCTGGAATGAGTGCATATTATATTTAAGATAACTGAGTTGTGTGATACGACAATTATAATATGCGGGATCACATATTTATCCATACGAATTTAAAAATATCTCGGGGGTTATAAAAAGAAAAAGCCACATTTATCCATGGGATGTAAGTGATGTAATGATTTGATAATGATGAGGTTCAATCCTATCTAGTAGTTTAATGTAATCTATTAAATGATGTACATTGACATAAAGTTCCCTACCAAAATGACATAAAGTTCCCTACTTTCGTGGAATTATGCCCTTTTGTCTTTACTTAACAGAGTAAATTTGGAACTTGATCTGTTCCTTCATTGATTTTTCCAGCCTGGTAGGCAACTTTATGATGTCATTCCCCAGTCCGGTAGGCAACTTTATGTCATTCTCCAGTCTGGTGGGTAACTTTATGTCAATTTTCCAGCCTGGTAGGCAACTTTATGTCACTCCCTCCTAATTATTTATCCATGTTGTTTACAGCGCTTCTCATTTGATCATCTGTTAAGTGCGTATAAATCATTGTAGTTTGTATTGAAGAATGTCCTAATTGATTCTTTAATTTTGGGACATCATTATTCTCAATATGATAACGTGTGGCAAATGAATGCCTCAAAGAATGAACCGTCAAAGCCGGCTTTCCAAAGGCTGTTGCATATTTCTCAACAAGTTTTTCTATAGAACGTTGTGTTAAACGTCTATTTTTACCTTTGCGTCCTACAGGTGCTGCAATAAACAAAAATCTTTCATTTTTTTCTGGGGTATATCTTGTTTCCCTTATCTGCAGGTAATTATCGATATCTAGAGATGCTTGGCTGCTAAAGTAAACATATTGCTCTTTTCCCCCTTTTCGGACTACTCTTACAGATAATTTCGTCAGATCTAAATCCTCAAGATTGATTCCGGAAACTTCTGATAATCTAAGTCCAGATCCTAAGATTAATGAAATTATTGCCGTATCTCGTTCACGATTAAACTGATGGAAATGCATGATACGTTTGTTTGTTTTGTTTAATTCGCCATAATCGTATGCTACAAACACTCTAAAAGCTTCAAAATCATTTTCTCTCAGTATTTTTCCTTCCATACGATTCGCGATCGTTTCCTGACTTTCTTTTACTGCATTTAAGTCCATTTTAGCCATAACATTTCGTTGTAGATAAGGCTTTAAATCAATTGTTTCGGCTTTATTCTGTAAGTAATCAAATAAGGACTTAAGAGAAGAAAGCTTACGGTTTATTGTTAGCTTATTATTCCCAAGTTGATACTCCAAAAAAGACAAAAAGCTTTCTGTTTCACGTATCGTTAATGTTTCTAGCGTAGATAATTCAATTTCTGTTCTTTTTTGAACTGTGGTAAAGTTCTCTGTAATCAGCCAATTAAAAAAGATTATATAATCGTGGCAGTAATTAAGAAGTGTTGAGGCAGAAAGCTTACGCTTCTTACTGTCAATAAATTCAGTAACATACCAAGGTAATTCACTCAACTTATCGTCAATTCGACCCATAAGGTGTAATTTAGCTTGTTTATCCAAAACAACCACCCCCAAATGAATATAACTTCTAAGTAATTATTCGTCAAATCATTATTTTACGTAATTAATAGAAATATTGCTCCATCTCAATTTTATTTGAATGGTCTTACCGCTGATTCTTCCACCCACGTAGCTGGTGTTTTTTTCGCATTTCACGGCTAAATCGATAATAAAAAGGAAAGATATTGTTATACCATATCTTCCCTAAATTATAGTTGTAATTTTGAAACATTAGTTACTTGTAATTCTATAATTGGACAGCCGTAGGAAGAGGTATATTAGAAGAACAGAATTGGATTTGTTGAACACATCATGAGTTACAATGCCATGAGCGACATCATTGCGCAAATTATCACCTCTGATGTCATTTAAAAACACATTTATAAATCGTATAAAATCTGGATCAAACCCTCGTAATTCCCCCAAAGTTTCAACAATATCTGGTAGCATACGTTCACGCATTTCATTATTTCGATAAGTGAAGGTAGGTAAACCACACTTACCCAGTATGTCTCTTAGAATACCCTCTACTTGGAATAGCAAAATATGTGTAGAACTGATGTAATCTTTATCAAGGAATCTTTGGATACCATGCATTAAAATAAATTTACGATCTTCTGTAATGAAGTTTGATTCGGTAAAACGTTCTTCAATCTTAGTCAAAAACCCAGCACGTTGAAATAGCTTGTCAAATATCAGTATAAGTACACTATGGGCTTCTAACTTATAGTGGCTGACGAATTGTTGGACTGCTTGATTTTCAATTTTCTCCTGAGGGTCAAATAGTTTTTTCACAGTGATATTACCTTTATTTATAGAGCATGGAGACTTATGTAGAATGGATAATTGTTTTGCTTGTTCTTCTGCTGCTTGTATAGAGTCTTCCCAACGCGGAATTATTTGTGGATCGGATATTAAATTCCCAATGCATTCCTCAAGATCTTCCTGGTCAGATAGCTGAAAATACTGATCTAGTCTCTCTTTCTGCATCTCGACTGTTGCAGAAACTGCCTGAAATTCATGAAGTCTCGCTTGCTCATTAGCCTCAGCTATCTTAAGCTTTAATTCCTCGACTTTTTCAGGGAAGTTGCCTAATTCCATGTATTTCTTAAGTGCTTCCTCATAGAAGTGTGAGGCCACGATATTACCGTTTGGGTAATGTTCTTTTTTCCATTTAGCCTCTTCTATATATGTTTCAGCAATCCGGGTTAATTCTGTCTCAACTTTTACTTCGCCACGTAACATCTTATTGATTTCAACGAGAATCTCCATATTTGCACGTTGTAATTGATAGGCATCGGGTTCAGATTTGTATACCGAGATAGAGTCTTCTAAGATGTTTAAATAATTGTCCAAGTTAAGCATATCGTGAATTTTACTTCCGTTACGGATTAAAATTCCAATGATCTCAAAAGGATAACGGAAAGACTTAGTTTGATGCATTAAGTCCAGGATGCTATGAGTTTTCTCTACCGCATTTTTGAGTTTTTCTTTATTATTAATACTTAGTGCTAGCTGAACCGCTCGTGCTAATGCATCTTTCGTTTCCCGGCCCCAACCTAGGGAATAAAATACATCACTGCAAGCAAGATATGCATCAATGGCAATTAGAGCAAGGGGGAATTTGCGTTTTCTTTCCCAAATGAAATCAGAATATCTGGCTTTTAATCTAGGGTTATCAGTTTCATTTGCACGAATTTCATAGTACTCGAAAAAGGCATCAGGAAAATCCCTATCAACATCAGGATATTTAATTTCGGAACCATCCTCGTTAACGCCACTAAACTTCTCCCTAAATTGTCTTTGAATGGATGCGTGTGTGGAGAGATCTGAAATTAATATCTCCATATGCATTTTTTCACTGCTCCCAACATTTCCGTCTGCATTAAACTTTTCGTAGGCTACCTTAAAGATCTCGCTCGGTCCATATCTAAAATCAGTAATATTTACTTCAGCAAGTTGGAGTAAGTCTTCTGTTGAGAGAATCTTTAATTTTTTCGAGTCCATATTAATTTTCCTTTCATAGAATTATTAATTATGCGTCCTTAATAGAATGAGTGTGGTTTGACAGACACTACCTTCTATGGGAATCTAAGTGGTACTGTTATTCTTCGTTACCTACTCCATTTTAGCCCATTTCAACACTCCACATTGCAAAACAAAAAAATTGTCTAACAAAGAGTTACCGAAATAATCATTGTAATAATGACTATAAATTGTTTTGATTCGCCCTGCCATTGATTTATGTTTTGGAATTCGGATTACCTGAGGAGACATAAACGATCCCTAGAAGTTTGCCTACTTGCCTTGCTGAGAATCCTTCGCCAAACAATTTTCATTTTCTCATTTTGTAGTCGTAGAATTCAGCCTATTGCGTCTTTGATTATGTGATATTGTTCTGATGATTGTTAATTCGATTAATTATTGTTGCTTCAGCATTTTCCCATTCTATCACTACAGAACTTCCCCAATTGAAATGTTCTTTAATTTTTTTCTCCATGGTATTGTCTAATCTTTTATCTATGATAAAAGTTCCCTCCATTGATTGTATCCTTTCATCCTTCTTGAAACAAAGCTCCCTTAATATCATTTGACCGATCTTCTCGTGCCAGCTAAAGAACTCATTAAATTCACCTGTATGAATATAGTGATTTGATGCCTTAATCATGATTCTAAGTAAATCCAGACTCACCGGACTAACCAATAATTCCTTGCGTTCCAGTTTCTTGTAGAATTCAATTAATCTAGGCATAGTAAGTTCTTCGTATTTTTTCGTAGATTTATTATATGCTTGTCTAATACCAATTGCCCTCTTCAGTTTCAATTCAATTATCTGTCTCATGAAAAATATAGAAGAACTCGGTTTCGCAAACTCTGATATTGTATACCCTCGAATTGTTTCTTCATACAACGGAAATAAATCTAATCCAGCCAAGATTTTTTTTCTTCTATTTCTTGTTCCATTTAAGAGATCATTTACATCAAAAATTAACTTATCTATAAAATTAATCTGAATCATAATATTTTCAGTTAAAAAATAATGTTCATCTAAAAATAACTCTAAATCGCTCATGCACTGTTCGAAACTCATGTTCCAAGCTGTCACATTATATCTCATAAATTCTGGATTTTCTGATTTTTTTTGCTTGAATATATCCTTAGCTATGCTCTCTAAATCCACTGTTTTATCAATAGATATACCTCTTGCCTCTATAGAACAAAGAATCTTATCTCCTCTCTCTCTAATATAATTTAACAACTCATTTTTCCCTTTATAATATTCAAATAAATATCTGTGAACGTTACTATTGTTACTTATTTGAAGCCATCCACCTTCTTCGAACCTCTTTTTTTAAAAATAGTAATTTAATTTCTAATAATTCTTCAAAATCTATTTTATTGCCTAGCGTCATTAGTTCCTTACTATTCATGTCCCCTAACCTCCAAGTTTTCCGATATTTTCATGTAATTACTTTTATTAAAAACCTTCACTGTAACCCTAATTTGGAAAAGGGTTCCTTAATCAATCCGTCCAATAACTCAAATCATCTGCTCGAGCCTGCGGTGGAGTCTTCGAAAGCTCGGGCTTCTTAGACTCTCGTTTCGAGCCTTGCACTATAACGATGTTGCTTATATCCGTTTTGCCACCCAATGATATGTAGTTTGACACCCTCTTCAATTGATAGTTAAATTTACATTCAGTTGCTTGAGGTACTTAGCCGTACCTATGAACAAATACTGTACGGAAAATATATCAGGGCTAAGAGCATGTGATGTTATCTGCCTTAAACAAGAGGTTTAGAAATAATTATATTTACTCCTTCTTGATCGGCATCAAAACTAACACCAAGAGCTTCCCACAGATCTAAAATAATTTTGGCTAGAGGTAATAAATCCCTCATACCTGTCCAGTCCGGATAACGAGTGTATAGGTACTCTAATTCATCGCTCAAACGAACAAGATAGGGAGTGAAATACTCCATTTGCATATGATCCAGATATTTTTGGAGTTTGAGTCCATGAACTTGCCCTAATAGATTGCCTGTAATATTTAGCAACAGATTGGACTCTTCTTGTATTTTGATAAATACATTATAGGAGTTGCCGTCCATGAAATATTCATCAATCGTTTCTCCCATGGTCTTTACTATAGATTGAGAAAGGTTTCGTACATCTTCGTTTCTTAGAGTTGAGGTTTCAGTGAATGAAGCAATAGCCAAACGATCTGCAATATATTCCATCCACATAATTTCTCCCAGCTTACAAGCAATGGTCAGAATGTCATCTCCACGAGTGACCTCAAATGACTCATAGGAATGAAACCTCATAGTATTATCATGAACATGCGCTAACTCGTGATGAAGTGTATGTATTGCTATGTCTTTAGCTTTTTCATTGAATAATGCCCAAAAAAGAATATCTGTTACGAAGATCGTATATTTCTGATGATTATTCTCAATGTAGCTGATAACCTTGGCTACAGCCGAACCAAATGAGGCCTCAGTGTACCCCTCTTGAATCGACTTTGACCGTTGGAATGAAATGAGATCCACTTTAAATGCACTGGTGTAAACAATTAATTCTAAATCCTTCATATCTAATCCTGATATAAGTTGAAAAACTAATTTTTGAATAGATTTTGTTGCAGCATCTTTTTGTACTTGATCAATGTCCTGTATTCTAAGTTCAATTTCAAACATTTCCCCACCACTTTTCCTTGTTTAATTTTTCAAAAGGAGAGTTAATTCGAATATTTAAAGCTATAGGTCAGTTGTCACACTTAATTTTACAATATTCAATCTATGAGTTACATTCCCAACTCTAAGCTTCCTTCTTCCTTCTATTTTTGTTTCTCCCAGTATGAGCACTCCATCCCTCATAAAGTTCCACTGTACTGCACTCCTTTGTTTGTTTAGGCACTGCAATCATTTTTATACAGGTAAATCTACAAATCTATCGTATGTCGCCTTACATCTGAATTACGGCTGTCAGAATCAACACAATGACAAAGAACTGATCCTTAATTAAAAAGGATAGTTTCTTTGTCATAGAAATTAAAGAAGCTTTACCTGTCTTTGCCAAGAAGTTGGCTTGATCCATTGTAGTTTCATTACGTTGCATCTTAGGTGTTTTCAATTTAAAGGACGAAAGTCTTTATAATAAAAGATAAGTATTCACCCGTATATAACTTGGATATCAAACGGTCTATAGAACTGATCAATCATCGGCCACTTAAATCCACGGACTTTCTGTTAAACCATGGAATTGAATACCCGGTAAGTTATTTTAAACTTAAAGTTTAAACGGCAAATCCTCCCCTTCATTTTCCGTAGCTGTAGATTCATTTTGTTCTTCATCCGGACGTCCAAGCCTTTTCATTAACGCATCATACTGCAATTTTATTTTTTTGTTATCTGGGAACAACAGCATTTCATTAAGCAACCTACCCTCCAACTTTTTATCTTCTGTCCAATATTCGTCCCATATTTTTTTAGAAGCCTCTACTGATTCTTGAGGAAGACTATTTGATATTATTCTATTACTAACTTCCATCGCATTATAATCATGTATAATATCCGGTATTACACATATTATTTCATCTGTAACTCTTTCCAAGACAAGAGATTGCTTATTAGAATAATAAAGTTTATATGGATATACAACTTCAAATACTGAGTTAAAATCATTAATTCTTGATTCCCAAGCTGATTCTTCCCAAAGGATAATAAAAAACATAGCTGAGCCGAACCTAATCTTCACAAGATCATGTTTATGTGGGATTCTCAAAGCGTCTTTATTTGGACTAATATACTTTGACCTTGTATACGGCAACCCATGAATCATTACTCTTGGATTATGAACAATATAAAGTGGTGTGTAATATGACCCGAATGACTGATTTTCTTCCCCCATGAGAGTAAGATCAACATGTAACCCACCAAATATCGAGACCTTCGGAATATTTTCTTGATTATTATGCAGGATAAATTTTAGGTACCTTTGGTACCACGATAAATCCAATTTGTTTTTCCTTGCACTGTTATACAATATTTTTAGTAGCCATCTCACCAAAAAATTGTAATCATAATTGATTGTTAACTTGGAATTCCTTTCAAATTTATCAAGAAAATTTTCTCGAATAAATGGATTTCCATAATCATCAAGAGCTCTTAAAAGCACACCATTGCAATTAGCGCATACATCATGAACTACCATTCCTTTGCTATCCTTGTACTCTTTTTCATTATCAATCGTTATATCTTGTTCAGGGAATATCTTGAGAATCCTATCTGGAATAACGTGTTCTCTTGTAAGTTTATCAAAATCCTCAAAACAAAACATGCATTGCATAAAGAAGCTCCCCTTTGTAATATTTTTATTCAATTATCAGTTTCAATGGTTTCTCTGTCTATAATCCGTTTTGCTTCTCGAGCATAAAATTCTGCAATACTTTTTAGAGTGACTGCAAACCGTTGAAATCCTGCATTTTCAGTATCTTCGGCTTTAAGCATATACTCATCTGAAAGTTTGAGTTCAGGTTGTGCAGTCGGATCTATCCAATGTGCACCTCGCGAGTTAAGTACCCCAGATCTAAATCCCGTACGAATAGGATCTGAATCCTTATCATTCAGTGCAGTAGCCACA
Organism: Paenibacillus sp. O199; assembly: GCF_001636635.1. Classification (NCBI taxonomy): domain Bacteria; kingdom Bacillati; phylum Bacillota; class Bacilli; order Caryophanales; family Paenibacillaceae; genus Paenibacillus; species Paenibacillus sp. O199. Next base: position 324,878 of record NZ_LGRP01000003.1, on the reverse strand, counting down.
GATTCATTTATCCATAGACCTCCTGCGTCGGGTGGAGAATGGACAAGAACGTGACCAACATTAATTAGTGCAACTTCCATGTGTCCTGAGTCTGAACAAATTTCTTTGACACGCTTAAGCCATTTTAAGAAGAATTCATCGTCAAAATCTCCATTTTTTCGACTGCCTGGGGGGATTCGCCAACCATGAAGTAATTTCCAAGCATTTGAAGCAATTGATTGCGATTCTTCATTTGACTCGACTAATGAATCAATCTTTTTAGAACGGTATATCTTTCGGATAAGCTCACAAAAAAACTCAGGCTCTTCTGAAATATGATACTCCAGTAGTTTGGGAGCAACTTTATTACCGCCTTGATTCAATAGTGGCAAATAGCCCCATTCAATGTGAAAAAGATCCTCGAACTTAATTTCAGGAGATTGATGTAGTATTTTAATTAGTCCTACTATCATACTTGGCTTTAAGACATAGCTTGGCTCAGATGAGGATAAACCTGCTTCCAGTGCTTGCAAGCATTGTTTGATATTCAAATTATGCTTCCGGTGTTGGACTACGTTAAGACAATAAATTGCAGCAAAAGGCCTTCCATATTCAATTAGTTTGTTTATTGCAAATGTCAAATCGCATTCTTTCTGATGGGGATTCACATCCGTTTTTGTCCAATATGCATACTCGTTTTCCATTAACCACTTGGCAGCACGATCCCAAGTCTCATTACTGAAAGGTAGATAACAAAGAAATTGATTGATTTTTTCTACACTCCAGTTTGCTTTGTATAGCTGGTTTACCCAAGACCAGCCATTTCTAGCATAACGAGACCAGATATAACCTCTCATCAAAGATATATGTTTTTCTTCTTTAGATTCTAAATAATTTGAGAATAAAATTTCATCATTGTTTTCACTTGATACCGCCCCAAGGCTTATACCTACGTAATAGGGAGATTCCACCCTATATGAAAATTCAATTACCCCATAAATGTCCGTCAATTCTAAGATTTGTACTATTGCTTGCTGACGCTTCACTTCAAGTTGTTTGCTGTTTTCTTCCCAATTCTCCAGATCATCATATAAATCAGGATCATATTCACCGAATAGTCTCTGATGTAAGAGTATTGGATTTTTAGGAATCATATTTGTTGTAACTTTTTCAAGAAGCTTTATCAGTTCATCATCTAAGGCCCATTCTGCTTCAGAGAAACTACGATGTTTTGAGATGAGATTCATAAGTTTATTCCATATAAAAAATCTTTCTTCTTCAGGCTGTTCAATAACTTTCTCGGAGGCCAATATTTCAAGTAGCAAATTAAATGAAGTACGTGGAAGTTCATCGATGTGATCAATAAGCTGATTTAACAATATTGTGTTCTTACTAGCAAGAGAGATGGCCAGATCAGAATAAAACTCTACCTGTTCCCAATATTCATTCTGGGAAGTTTCTTCTCTCCATTGCTCAGGTATACTGTCACGCCACAACGGCTTGTGAGACCCCATTGAAGTCTGATTCTGATTGGGAAGCAGGCTGATTAGTAATTCCCATGCAACATCGGGAAGCTCTTTAGTTAACGTTTTAACAGCAACCTTACGTTTTTGTATCGGTGCTACAGTCTGTGGTAGCCAAGGCAGTAAAATTGTTGTAAGTGAATTGGCTGGACGATTGGACCATGTACCACCAGGGTCAAGGCTAGCTAGTTCACCAAGGATTATGCATACCCTCACTAAATATTGTTCTTCCCAAGCTAAAGATTCAAGCGCCCACAACAATCCAGTCAAATAATTCCCACCTGTAACTCCACTACCCTCTTGTGAAAATAGTTCAACAAATGGGCAATATTCTGAGTGCAATGCTTGTTCAACCGTAAACAAGAACTCTTCTGGAGCAGCCTCTGCTAAAACTGGGAGTAATTTATTCAAGCTCCCCCAAAGCTTCCAGTCTGCTCCCTCAAATATTCCGCGGATAGCATGTATGGTTACCGTTTCAGGTAAACCCTCAGAACAATTAATTAAATCTTCTCTTCGGGTACCTAAGAGTGCTAAAGATTGGGCTAATCCATTTCTGATATATGAAGAGTATGTTAACTTTTTCCCATAAACTCCTGCTGCAAATCGTTCTTCTGAGGGAAGTTCAAAAGAAGGATCTGGTTCAGAGAGTACTGATATGATTAAACCTTTTAGATGGTTCAGATTCTGGTCAAAAATACGAGGACTTAGTATCGACCATAGATCAGTTCGATTTTTTGTTTTCCAAACCCCATTACTGAGTGAGAGAGGACTCTCATTTTGCAAAAGCATCTCTCTTGCTTGAAGTAGCCAATTTGGATGATCTTTCTCTAATAAACTATTTAAAATTCTCATGTCTGTTTCATTGTTTTCTTCCCACATCCCTATTAAGTTAATTAAAGCAAGTGTGGATACTTCATTAAAATTAAACCAATCAGCTTTTCTATTTTCAGACTTTATCAATAGCTTGTCAGGTATATGAGATACATTTGAAAGTTGAAATAGTTCTTTTAAATCATCTGGAAGCTTTTCAAATGTAATGGTTCCAGCATTCTGATTCCATGTTTGTACAATATCTACAATGCGAGGCCAAACCCAATGCGGATATTGTTTATCAAATTGTGCGATATGTGAATGCAAAAGTGATAACACAATTCCCTCTTCTTCTCCGAGATCATAAGCTAAAACATAAAAATGATTTAAGAATGAATAAAAATCATCATCTGAAATATCGGTGTTATTATTGGCCAACTTCAAATGGTGTCTCAGAACATCTAATTTGATTTTGCTTTTAGACGGACTAAAGTTAGATTGTGTTACGTTCCTTTTAAACTCCTCTAAGTCTTTGGTGTGTTTTGCCTGATTTAATATCCATCGAACATTATGTGAATCAGTAGCATTTAATGGACCAGTAATAAGAACAATAACATCCTTTTCTTTGGAAAAGATATTGGAATTATTAAAATCGTTCCAGGCAGCTTGCATTACTTCTGAGAGCATACTGTCTCCATAGGTAATTCCAATTTTATGTTTAATCTGTGCAAGCATCTTAGCTTTTCTCTTGGAAATAGGTTCTTCAACAATAATAATTAAGTCATCAGTATTAAATCCATCAATTCTACCTTGAAGCTTTATTCCGATTACCGGCCATTGCGGTAAACAAGGTACTATTCCCCCAGTAAGCATCAATGTAACAAAAGAAGCTTGGACATGAGCCTCAAAGTGTACTCCTCCGCCCCCGGTTGAAAATGGATTGCTCAGTTGCTTATCTTTCATAAAGATCAATCCTTATCAAAAAATATATCCCTACATTGAGATCTGAATTAGATCATTTAAAAAACTTGTTTTTTTCTAAGCATTAGAATGGTTATATCTTTGATATTCAACTGGGTATCTAATTGTCACTCAAAACGCTCATTTTGATTCTGTTCTTGAGCTTGCTCCCAATTACGAATCCGATTAATTTCTTTTTTTAGAATTGGCTCTTTATTCTTAGCCCACTTTACAACAAATGGATTCTCGTATTTCATTAAGCTTTCTAATAAGGGAAGACGTTTTAACATAACATCGGCCAGTGAGTCTGACCAATGATTTGGATGAAAAACATGCATTAATTGTTCTAGAATAACGTTCGGTTCAAAATAATTATCTATCAAATACTTTGCTAATGATGTCCATTCTATTTGCTGCGATGGCGATGTGTTTTGATAAGCATCAATGATGGATGCCATTAATGGGTATCGCTCTGTTTTCTTTACATCACACCAATTGATTATCAGCTCATCAGATATCAAATTTAGTGGGTTAAGGTTTAATTGTCCGCTAAAAATCTGAGCAATTCTATAATCCATTTCTTCTGTGTCCCTTACAAACACTTCTAAAAACTCAAGTGGTTGAACCTCTACCAAAGACAAAAAAACATGATCAAGATCAGAAAAAAACACATTATCTTCTGTTATTGAAGAATATAGCTTATTAGCAATACGTTTAGCGTTACGGGTAGATTCCACATCCGTAAAACAGATCTTGATTATTTCAGACACAAAATGATGATTCTCAAATGAACGTTGAGAAAAATCATAATTTAAAACCAATTCTTGCCCTAAACTGACAATGTCTTGGCTTAAGCCCTTGTCATCTCTGGAAATTCGCATATAAAATAATTCTACGGCTACAGCTACTCCATCTTCTTTTGAACTTATAAGACGTATTAATTCGAAGAACTTTTCATTATAGTCTATATCATGAGTTCGTATTAGAGCTAAACTTCCGAAAGACGAAATCGGTGCTTTTCCGAGTTGAAGAGACCTCTTCAGACGATCTAAACCATTAGTATCTATTACAACAGACTGAAGCAATGGGAAGACTTCTGAAAGCAATTCGTGATCAATTGCTTCATCCAAGATTTCTTCAGCGGAACTCTTATCAATTAAAGCAAGATAATATAAGAAGCCTTGTAAAAGAAGATACTGTCGGTTTGTGTAGTTAATTTCACTCAGCTTTTCTACCATGTGAGTCCAAAATTTCTTTGCATCACTGGTTTCTTGTGCCAACCCTTGTCCTAACTCATATATATTTCTGTTATAAGTACACATTAGATGTATTAACAAAGAGTCTATGGTATCTTCATGGTTACAAAGTTTACGCCCGAGCTCGTGTAATAGATTACTAACCTTAGCATGTGCATTTTCAGCATCTTCTAAATCGACTATCTCATAGTGGTTTCCCAGTCCAGGTAGAGTTAACAACATTACTTCATCATATAATGAATTGGGTTCTAACAACGTGTTTAACGAGTCAAGTCGTGTTGAAACTTCATCGGACATTTTATCAGAATCATACCTTTTAGTTTTTTTAACCGCATACCAAGCTTCATGCCAGGTTTCTTTAGCCAAAATTTGTTTTACAGCAGATTCTAACACCTCATAGACTTTTGCTCTAGTCCAGAGCCCTCTAAATTTGTTACATAAAACGCTTTTTATCTTATTTCCAATTAGCTTATCCGATATAGCAGTTGACACAGCATATTCAATAAACGTTTCATACCAAGTTTGAATTTCTTCTTTGGATTTTGGATAGTACCCGTAATCTCGAACGTGAGCACCGAAGTTAAAGCTATTGATAGCTGAAAAATTTGAGGTTTCTAGTGATGCATCTAAGAGGTATATTCCAAGTTCAACTTCATTATCAAGATCTGATTCTATGAGGCAGGATATGATCTTAAGCCTTTGCTCAACAGAAGCGTGCGTTCCTGAAAGATAGATATAGAAAAGAGATTTTAGTGTAGTACGAATTGAATTGTTGTTTTCGTTAACATTTTCTGTTAAAGCATAGTTACAGAGCAACCTAGTAGATCTTTCAAATAAGTCGCTATCATATGCTAGGGATCTCAATAAATTTGTGTAATAATAGAAATCAGAATTTTCACGAGAGAAAAATATCGATTCATTCGCTTGATCATTAATTTCCTCCATCCGTGAAAGCACTAACTGGGGATGGAGAGGAGCTACATTTCGAAGGATATTAAGAGCATCCTTATTGAGCTTTTGAAAATCCTCTAATAGACCACCGCTTGAAAGCCAATCTTTAGCTATCTCTCGAGCTAATTGACTATTGTGGAGATATCCAAGCCTTCTTGAAAACGATTGTAATAATCTCGGATTAGCATGATCTTCGAATGTACTTCTAATCAATTGTTTAGGAAGATTCTCCAGCGCATTTTGAGCCAGTTTGTTTGCTATGGCATGTGGTAATACAGCTCTCCAAGAGCTTCGTTGCTGTACGAGATCTCTCCTCTTTAGTTCCGCTATGTTCTGATAGAGTTCTAATACACTCATGCCAGATAACTCGGCTAGTAGTTTTATTTCGATACTGTTTGGGCCAACAGTCTCACTACTGAACGAGTATACAAGTGAACAGATTTCAGCTGCTTTGAGTAATTTTGAGTCTGAATTATTTCGTTGTATAAATAATCTATTAAACAATTCTGCATCCCTGAGATGAGAGATATTATCTCCTATACTGATAGTTCTAGCTATTGCAATGGCAACACGTGCATTTCCACCAGAAATTTTTGCTATCTGTCTTACCGTTACGCTATTTATGTGCTGAAATCTTCTACTGATTACTTTTTCAATCAGTTCAGTTGATGAAGGTTCTAATCGGAAAACCGCTGTTTGTTCAGGTTGATCATCTCTGACGTCGTACTCAATTGTGACTAAACTTATGTAATTATCATTCGCATATAACTTAGTTAAATGATTATGAAGATCAGGGGGACAATTATCTACGATCAGTATTCCTCTTTTTCTAAGTGTTTTAAGTCTTGCAGCAAAAGATCTAGGGTCGGGAATGGGAGCATCACCTAAGTCAGTATAAAAAGCCAAAGACTTCTTGAGAGCTTCTTCACCAATTCGTTTATCAAATAACGCTTGAACTAAGCGTGTTTTTCCTACTCCTGATAATCCGATTAGACGAACTGAAGAACCCGGTCGCCCTAATATTGTTCTCAATTCGTGAATACCTTGTAGCAGATCAGTACTCTCTGTAGAAACACTTGCAGAGTTAGACAGACGAAACGTACCATCGAGTAAATATTCTTCTTCTGTGCTCTCGGAATGGTTTGCCCAGTTACTGAACGCTTGCCATCCTTGTATTGGATGACCAATCTTGTCTCTAACCCATAGAACTATAGAAGGATGACTTCTCACCCAACTAGCAACCCGCTCACGATCATAAAAATCCACTTTCAATTGAGAAGCATTACTGTAATCCGATATGGCTTCCAGCATAGCTGATTTTCTACTTTTTAATGAAGAGTCTGAAATTGATCCCTGGCTACTGATTATTATGTAAGCACCGTTATTATCGGCCAAATCTTTTATCACTTGTCTTAGTAACTTGTTAGGACGCATTTCTAGTAGAATCTCACTCCGAGGCATATCAGGTTTCTTCACTTGAAATGCTGTATGTTGTCTGGGAATAAAGCCATCATTCATTAGTAAAGAATTTGCCTCAACGCGTACATCTATTCCACCATCTTTGGCATTTTGATTACCTCCCCAGGTCACACCTGCGGTCTGGAGTTGCATTGATGATAAGTCAGCTTCACAAAGTAGTCCAATTAAGGATCTCAAATCAGAATCATTAAGTTGAGAGATCTCATCACCCGTTATTTCAAGCATAATCATGCCCCCTATTTGTTGCTAACTTTCTATTGTAATTAGAATATCGTCCAAAATAGAAATCAGATTGTTACGTTGCCCTACTTTCTTATAAACAATAATTTCAGTGAATTCTTCGAAGAGGTTTTTTGAATATGTTATAGCTGTTACTATAAATATGGATATAGTTAAAACACCGAAGAATATAGTAAATTGCCCCTCGGTAGATTGATAGATATTCATTCCATAAATATGTTTCAGAAGATAATTTAAGTTTGGTGCAAGAACTGCTATTAATATACTTGGTGCAATAAGTGCCGGCATTTTGTCTTTACTATTGTCTGTCTTATATGAGTCCATCAAACGTTCAATTTTCCATTTTGAATAGAGGTTATGCTCTATTAGATATTCTGTAATAAGGTGAACCTGAACTTCATGAAAACCGTCGATCCACTTACCTTTTTCTGTTTTAACAGAAAACTCTCTATTAAGTATAATCCGAGATTTATTATTAAACTGTTTATGTATACAAACAAATAACACAAAGAAAACAGTCGCAGATATGATCGTAATCAAAGTCCAATTCTCGGTAAATAACAGTATTAGTGAAAAAATTGAGATTGGCACGGTTAAAATACATGTGATCATATATCCCCAAAATAAAAATGGCATATTCTTATAAATAAGCACACGTGCCCTCACTTTATTCGTGTAATAATCAAGTAATCTGTTTTTCATTTGATCCTCTATTTCTTTGAAGTTTTTAAATTATCGATTGTTTTGAGTATGTCATTCACAAAACTCTCAACTATCTTAATTTCTTCAATGTCTCTATTTACAAGAAGTTCGTTCATTCTATCTAGAATTTCGTGTGCTTCCTTGTTGAACGAATCATTGACATAATTACGAAATAGCTCTTCTGGTGTAATATTTAAAGCTTCGAGAAGTTTTTGCAAGGTATCTAATGATATGTTCCTCTCTCCTTTCTCAATCCCACCAATATAAGGCTGTGGAAGATCTACTTGTTCCCCTAAATTAGCTTGGGTCAATCCTTTTGATTTCCTCAAAGATTTTATTCGTTCGCCTACAAAAGCATTAATTTTTATCATAAGCACAATCACCTCTCTTTTAAGAGTAGGTGTACTTGTGCATGAAATAAATATACTTGTACTATATATTACCATTAGAAATTATATAATATAAGATATATATTTTACTGAGAAAAATATATATTTAAGGGAGTGAATCTAATGAGACAATTACCTCATCAAATAGTTATAGAAAATGTAGTACAAACAAAAATGAGGGGGAGAATCACTTATCAAAGCTCGTTTCCAACCTCCATTGCTATGAATCTAACTTATGTTAAGCCATTCAACGACCCCTCCGGGAAAGGATATCAACGGCCAGTAGATCCAAAGCGTGTTGATGAATTTGCATTATATCTTTCCAGAGGCGAAAACGCATTATTCACACCAATTTTATTGAATGCAGCTGGTATGTGGGAGTTTACAGCTTATGATTCTACTAGACCAATGTTCGGTAGGTTATTTTGTAAGAGTAAAGCATCTTTAATGGATGGACAGCATCGACTTGGTGGGATTAAACGTTATATCGAAGAAACTCAATCAGAACTTAATGTTCCTTTCATGGCATTTCATTTTTTAGATGACGATGAAGAAATTCAACTCTTCGATATTATTAATACAAAAGCCAAAGGAATTGGAACCTCTTTGAGCAAATTCCTGAAAAGAGAATCAGATGAATTAAGTTGGCAAGCTACTGAGCTATTAATATTAAAAGACAGTCCTTTCTATCACATTGGTAGCATCACGGGTAAACGCAGTAAAGGAAGGCATATTACTCTTCAAAATCTTTATCGCATGTTAAAATACTTTTTTAAAGACACTGAGACTACAAAACTATCAAAACATGAAAAGGTGGATCTTGTACTTGGATTTTTCAATATAATGCGTCAAGAATATCCTCATGAATGGATGAACTATAAAGAATATAAACTTACTCATATTGTATGTTTGGACGCGTTAGCAATGGCTGCATCCAAAGCGTTGTCTAACTGTAAGAAAGAAAACTCAACACAAATAGACCATCAAAAGTTTATCAAGTCAGTAAAGCGCCTGAAAAAGATTGACTGGTCTGTTAGTGGACCTTTCAAATATTTAAAAGGTATCTCTAGTTCAAAAACATTAGCTTCGGAGTTAATTGAAATTATGGAATTAGAGAACTAATCCTAAATGTGGCTTCTATCTCTATTTAACGCAAGTTGCATAGGATGAAATGATTCTTCGTTGGATGTTCTTCTCTTTGATCTTATTGTAGGATAAGGACATATCAATTCATTTTCAGAAAAAAAATGATTAAGGTTGTTTTGGTCCCAGAACTTCTGGACTTTATCGGAGAGCTTACCTGGAAAAGAAAAGGCCAATATTGTTTCCTTCAGAGTTAAATCTTTATTCTCAATTATCTTATCAACTGAATCGGTGAGATACAATTTGAAAAGATGTAAAAATAAATAACTATAGGTGTGTGAAATTAACCAACTGATATATGAGTAATTGCTTTTTTTTGTAGGAAATTTAGCTAAATAAGAATTCATAATGTCGAATATTGGGTCTTCGTCTAAATAACCTAAAAATGAAACATTCTCTGAACAAAAACTGGTTCGGCTATAAGGGATTGCGTCTACATCATAAAAATGTACAATCTTCATTATCTTTTGTTTCCACTTAACATATGCAGATGCATAAGGGCAGATAGGAATATCCATTCCTTCCTTTGTTTTTATAACGGAGGTATAACGTTTAATACAACTTTTATGCTTTTTCAAAATAGTTCTTCTTAAATGTTTCGCAACTGAACTAAACATTGAATTTCTTATAATTTGAAACTCGCTCATAACAATATTTTGATGATTTGAAAAAAAAGTGATATGATTTTTTGCTGTGTTAATGTTTTCGAATTCTCTGTTGTTTTTTCTAATGTATTTCCCTTTTAAGTACGGAATGTTATTTATCCTTTTAAGATGATCTGAGGTCTCCACGCTATAATGATCGGGAGTTGTATCCCTCTCGATGTAATTTAGATAAAACTTTAATAATTGGGGTGTCTCATTAATTGAGGTGTGAGGGTATAGATATACTGAGCTCAGGTTACTTTTCTGCAGCTGATTTAGACTTAGCCATTGTATAGCAAGTTTATCTGACAAATCGTTACTTCTGTACGCCTTCCAATGTGTATTAAGGGATACGCCCCTGTTGAATTTTTTGTGTTGATGACTACACATACACGTTAATGTTGATTCAAAATAAGTTTGATCTTTAAATAGTTCATATGGATATTTGGCTGAACAATTGGGACATTGATCATACAATGGTTTCTGATGAAAAGGACATTGTTGAAAAAGACCAAATTGATGCAATATACTATGGTAACCGTCAATTAGGCATTCACAACAAAAAGTTAAAGACTTTCTCCAATACCAATTTCCTGAGAAAATTTCCTGCATTTCTCTCATTCCGCCATCATTCAAAAATCCAGATATGTTTTTAATTACATCAGAATTATACTTTTTTAATGAGAATCCTAAAATGTTTATAAATCTATTATCATCAAAACTGGGCATTGAATACAAATTATGATTTCTTGCACCAACAATAGTCTTTTTTTTGATTGTCTCTGAAGTCCCAAACAAATGAAAATAGTCTCGTTTATTAAGTAAGTTAGTGAATTGAATTTTTTGAAAAATAGACCAGGGAGATTCAAACTCAGATATCCAATCTGTATTCCAAGTAATTGAACCATCTGGCTTTGATAAGTAAACCTTTAGTTCAGGAATCATTTTTAACCACCTTTTCAAATCGAACTGATATATCTAAATTAAGTCGTTGTATAGCTCATTTTCGATATAACCCGACTTACCTAATGAGTCTAACCAATGGCTAGACGTCAAATGGTCAACATTTTTACCTAAGACACCGTATTTTTTAAAAGCATATTCTATAGTAAGCGTTAAATATTGCATCGGTATCTCTAAAGGTTTAGTAATTCCTTTTTCTTTTCTAATATTGGATATAGTAGAAAATAGCTCCTCTGTGGATGATTCTAAACGAAATCCTTGCTCATATGCTTCCGGAAAGAAGAATCTAGTGTAGGACCAACCACTATTTGTAGGGTATTCAGATAAAGAGTCATAACCGACTAAACAGGTTTGTAGCTCATCTTTTGTTCTTACGCCTGAGAATTTGTACTCATGAACCATAAAGCGACCAACAATTTGTCCCATTTTTGAAGCAATAAAACCTGATCTAACATGCTTTAATTCTTCTTGGCCAACTAAGATAACTGTCATGCTAATTCCGAATTCTTTCAAATAATTATAAATATCCATTAAAATATTGTATTGAACTGGAACAAGACGCTGGGCATCATCAATAAATAGAATTAACCTTTTACTTCCTGAACTCTCGATTATCTCTTGAAGATATTTTTTTAATCTTTCAGCTTTCATAGTTTTTCTTCCTGAGAAAGGGATTCCGTGTCCAAACTGTACCAATAATTCTTCATAGAAAGTGGTTTCATTAATTCTTGAATTTTGCTCACATTTAAATTTTAGAATAGGAAGCTTCTCACCAAAATCTATTGGTAGTTCCTTTGTTAAGTAGTCGATAGCCCAAGTCTTACCTAATCTAGGTCTGCCATAGGCTATTCCGCCTGGTGCTCGGTTTTCAATCCATTGCTTAATATTTTTGTACATTCTTCTCACTTCTTTAGTGCCTATGAAGTAAATTCCAGTTTCGATGGGATGAGTCTTTGGGGGTACATATGGCCTGTTTATATCTGAAACATCGATATTCATCAGAAATCTTCCTTTCAAAAGTTGTAAGTTCGAAAAATTCTATCATCGTCATCGTCTTCTTCAATAAATAAATTGTTTACATCCCCTGTTGACTGGACATCTGGAGCAAAGAATTGCTCTTCTTCTTTTTCATGGTTGTTTGTAGATGCTAGTTCGACTTTGTTTAGTTCCCTTTGTAATTGTGCGATATGATTTCGTTCTCTCTTTCCAGTCTTAGCTTTAGATGCTTTATACTCATAGTAGATTTGAAATGGATCTTGATAAGTAGTAAAGAATATTTTCCTTTCATTCTTTAATTTATTTATAGCCTTCCTGGTTCGCAATGAATGAGGTGTTATCCCCCAAATGCCATATCCAGTAAGGTATCCAAACTCACTACCATCACTCAAAAATACTTTTACTGTTCGTATATCATCAACGTTTACTACGATTGTTAATTCTGTGCCGATCAGGTGAGGACTATTACCAAGAATATCGCTTTGATATCGAACTCCTTCATAATTGATGAATGGGCGTTTTCCTTTTGCTATGTCTCCACTCACTCTTCTTTTAGTTTGGATCATAAAAAAAATGGCGTCTTTTCTTTTTTCTGGTTCCAGGATTCTTGGTTCCATCCCTCTTTCAATTCGTTGTTTCATCAATTGAAGAGGAGAAAAGTTTCTAATCCCACTATGGGGAATACCATTATAATCAGATACTAGAATATGAGTTAGCTCCTCTAGTTCCGATAAAGAAATATCAAACTTTTTTGCTTGTTGTTCTGGATTTTTACGAAGAGGATCAGAAGGATTGCTTCCAGTGGTACTCACTAATTTATGGTATCCAAGCACTTCAAGGGAACGAAATAATCGTTCAATAATGCCTCTTACTTCTGGAGCTTCGACCGGACCAGGATTTAGAGTACAACGAACTACTTCATAAAGACGATCGGTTACGATATTTGATAAATTTGCTTTACCGTTGTCATAGCTGAATTCATCCCAAAGAGCCCATGCCGTTTCTGGAATTTCAGCCGAAGGTATACCACCTTTAGGATCATAATCGATACCAGGTATCGAAAATTTCCGTTTTTCATAAGGGGTTACTGTGTTGCGAATACAATGCAAAACATCGTCTTTGTTATATTCTTTATTTACACAGAGGTGATGACCTAATATAGCTCGAGTTGCCACATCAACTATTACAAGAAGCCATACCCGTTCAACAACTTCTGTAAATAAGTCTCCTTCAGGGGTTTTAAATGTGATAGTAAACATCGCATCAATCTTATGTCCATCAAACTGAACGCGTTGAAAAGGCCTTTTTAATATCAAGTCATGTGTTGGCGTTTTTCCCATCCGTGCTTGTCTAGCTGCTTCTTTTCCGTAACGTTTTACACCTTCTGAAAAATAATTACTCTCAAGTTTTTTAAAGAAACGATATAGTGACCGGTATCCTTTGTCATTGGTATTAAACGGATAGTCATGTATTCCTAGACCATTCTTTTCGCATAAATTTAGGAATAATCTATGAATCCCGTCAGTTGAGATTGTGGGCATCGTAGAATTTTTTCCTTTTCGTCTTAAATATGCTGAGGTGATCTTCTCCTTAATTTCTGGATGTTGTTCAAGGAGTTTGTTGAAGGCCCCACTGAATTTGGGCTGTTGCTGCTGTGGGAAAAAAGTTGTGGTTGCACTTCTATCATACTTTTTAGTTCTCTTATGAGGGATTAATGCTCTAAATCCCCATATTGCTTCAGTTAATGGGTCGAATTCTAAACATTTTTTTATAAATATGATTAATTCTTTTTTACTTACTCCTGTTTGCTCTGTAATTTTTTCTAATGTAACTTCTTCATGAAGCATGTATAGATTCACTGCAGCTTCTCGTTTTTTGAATATCTCTCTATCTTCAAGTTCAAGTTGCATAATATTAACAATTGGCCAATTTGAGATGTCTTTATGTTTCGGATCAATATTTATATTATCTAAGATACGTCTTCTCGACATTCAACTGCACCTCCGTCAATCCACAAAGTAAGTCCTGATCTTGATTAAAAGTGAGTATCCCATGAAGGATCAGTACAAATATAGAATTCCGAATCATCACAGGATGATATTCAGATTGAATGGATTTTTCTAAATCACGAACTGTCATAGGACCATTTAAAGCTGATCTATAAATCAGATCATACACTTCTGGTTTTATGTCAGAAAGTGGAGTGAAAAAAGGAATCAACGTTTTTTTATTTGCAATAATAGTGGAGTTGTGTCGTATATCTTCTTCGGTCAGAACACAATGTGTCTTGTTGTTCTCTGCGCACCATATTTTTTGAGCATACATTTCGTTAATTGCTTGTTCGCTTGAACGTTTGCTATCCGGATCTATTTCATAGGAGTAACGTATAAACACAAACTTTTCTTCACTTTCTGATTTAATCCACATATCAAAAACTGTTTCGACAACTTTACCTGCAATAGATACTTTTATTTTCAACGGTCTTTCACAGTAACTCATTACTGTATTATCGGATTCCGTCAGAACCCAATGATCATATTGAAGTGAATTGTATAGTTTAACCTCTCTATGAAGCCTTCTACTATATACATAAAATCTATTCCTACCCATTTCATTTTTTATCTTATTGATTGGTGAATACAAGCGCACAACCCTCCAAAAATTATATTTTTACTACAATATTTTATATTCAACCTCGTATTCTGTAATCCTTTGTCTATAAAGCACTTTTTTTGTCTAAATGTATATAAATTTAGAATTGTTCTCGTGTAAACAAATAATGAAATAATTTGATTACTTAACTTCTTTCCCGATACTGATAAATCTCACTTTTACTGCTTCATCAGTAAAATTACACTGAACTTGAGTTAAAAATAGTTCTTAGTAAAAAGGTTGTTTTGCGACACAATGCTTAAAATACACACACATACTTATTTAATTAAATTCTCAAAAATGCCAAGTATATCTATGCAGGAGGAGAGCAAAATAAGAAAAAAGTAGGAATTAGTTGCATACGTCATAAAAAATGATTTTGGTCAATTGATATGTATCTACAGGGGTTAGTTTTAATCTTTATCCGCATCAATTAATAAAAGAGATCATAAAGGAGGATTTATTAATGACAGTAGAACTGAATACTAGCCTTTTGGAACAACAGTGGTTTTCAGGGATTTCAGTCCCTCCCTCAATTCCGAAGCAAACTCCTGATGTGAGAATTGAGCCCAACCGGGTGATTTTTACACTAGGGGGGAAAGAACGATGGATAATTGATCCTGAACAGTTGGATGGCAATCCTACATTCAATGTTAATCAATCCAATGATCGCAACTCGATAATTATAAAACTTGAAGACGTTAATTTTCCTGGAACCAACCTCCCCGCTGATTTCACATGCGAAATTACTGATTTAGGAAAAGTAGAGCCAAAAATACGTTTGACTCTAATGTTAGGAGGCTTTAAAGGAGGCATAGTTCCGCTCGCAAAATGGTTATCTGGGGCAAAGGCTATAACTGGTCAAATTCAGTTTAACGAAAAAATTCCAGTTTGCTCACTTGGTGAATATTGGAATTTTTGTTTTCGTGGGTCCGCCAAATTAGAAGTTTTTCCGGGATGGATTTTTAAAGTAATCCGTGAACGAACATCATCATTTCAGGCTGTGTTGACAGAATTCAATTCTAGAAAAGTTAATGTTTCCTCAAATTCCCTGGTCTTTGGGATTCCTGCCTCAGGTGATGCAAGTCTTTTTGCATTAACACCTGTTCGTCGAACTATGTTCTCTTTACAACAAACTGACCATCCCTCTTGGTTGATTCCTTGGAAGATCAATCTCCCTAGAGGTTTGGAACTAGATTCTTTAGGTGTGCAAGTTCTCTATGAGGCATTGCACTTAGAAGCGACTTCCCTTGCATATGGAATCAAGGAACAAGCGTTTGTTGCTCAGACGGTTACAAACAGCACAAAATTAAAAGTACAGAATATACAATTACCTCTTCGAGAATTGAAATATGCGATGGGGTTCGAGATGAACAACATTCAATCAGCGCTATTAGGACGTTTCAGTGCAAAACCTGAGTGGCACACTCTAAGTGGAAGTAGTTTGCTCTTAGGAGATGGACCGGGCTCCAGTTTTACATTGATCGCCAGAAATAAACGTATTGAACATGCAATTGTTGCACCAGCACTATTATCTTTTGCAGCTCCTTTGTCAGATATAGTTGTAGAGGCTATTCCAACAAAACCATTTAATGTATTAGGAATTTATCCGATAGGAGATGGCCGACACCCTGGTTTTTCCAAAACGGAAGATCTAGGACTACCCGCACTGCAATTCGACCCCAAGCTCAAATCACCGATTTTGGTAATGTCGGATCTTTCTTTCTCGCTGCTTCGTTCTAAAGATCTTATGTCGCTCCGATTCGCTTTCATCAATATGGAATTTCGGTCTGGAGGTGGGGAATATGCGCATCTCAAAAAGGTATCAGCCGAGACACCTTCCTATATGATTGTTTATTTTTCGCCGCAACATATCTCTGAAGAAGCATTTGCCGAAAGAAACGGACCCTATCCGGAACCGCCAGTAAACGTACGTATGTCTGGCCCTAGCCGACTCGTATTCCGTCTTCCAGAAACAGTTAGTTCACTTCCATATACATTGGAGGCTCTTCTCAATTGGAGACATTATGAACAAAGTGTCGTGCCGACAGCGATGCCATCTTCTGTCTCCCCTAATACCCTAATTAATCACTTGACTGGATATAGCATAGATGAAACTAACCCATTGTTAATACCTGAGCTACCCGGTAAAGAAACGACACCACCGGCACCAGAATATACAGCGATTGAGGCACCATATCGTCTCATTCTATCACCAAACTGGTTTTCAGGTTGGGGTCATTCTTCGCATCCAATCACTATTGGAGGATTAACTGAGCTATGGCACACACGTCTCGGAGTTCGAACAATAGATGGTGTGGATGAACATGAGGCCTCCTTACGTACTGTCCGTGCAATTTGGCAGAAAGATGACAAAACCCAACCATTCACCACGTCGTTGAATACAGACCAACGTAACGCCATTATTAATAAATCTTCAAGCGAACCTCAAGCTGTTCAGGTCAATCATATGATCCTGTCCTCATTAGGTGCTTGGCTAGACCTACTTGGGAATTGGCCGGAAAAAGCAGGTGAACTTAGCAATTGGACTCACAAGTCTGCAATGGGACGAGATAATTTTGTCCAGACCATTTTTGAAGGGTACCTCTTTCCCTTTGGTCATCGTGCTGCCAAGATCAGAGTAACCGAGAGAAGATTCGAACCTTCTGCTAATCCGGATAAGATCGAAATGGTATCCTATCTTGTCTCATGGGAAATCGTTGTTGTCCGGGAGCCAAAACGTTCCTTTCCAGCACCTGGCATGCCCGATCAAGGGAGACAATTTCCATTTCGAAGTGTCGAATTAAAGACTCTTCGAACACCACACATTGATGTGAAAAATGTGGATGATCCATGGTTAACAGTACAAAATCAAGACATTCTATTTCATGCAATAGGTGAGGATCAAGAAGGTCGAACGATTGAGTTTACTACTCCTTTTGCTTTCGTAAGTAATTTCGACCCAAGTCGTATTCAAAATCTAATTAATGAGTTTAACCTTAAAGATACTAACGCAAATCGAAGAAACCGGGATATGAATGGACAAAAACTGGCATTCGCTTCATCCAATCAGCCTGGTGATACAGAATATGTGACGAACAAAATGATGTTTGGAGCTACAGAAACAGGTAAAAATCCAACTGGGAATAATGAACTCCCGGGATATTGTCCAGTATTAATAGCTGCTGATGTTACAATTCCAGCAATTGAGCAAGTTACAAACACAAATGCCAAAAAATTTGACAATACGAAGAATCTAATTGTAAATTACCACCAAACTTACCTTCAATCGAGTTTTGATCTAGATCAGAACCCCGGTGAAGTTTTTCTTACACTAAAAGACAAGGTGAAAAAAGGGTTTCCGGGAGACATGGCGGGCGGTATAGTCACACCGGATTTGAGCGTTAAAGGTCTATCGCGTACTTATGGGCCAGTTGTGACAGATCAAATTGGAAAATGTATAGATCCATGTACTGTTCTGGGCGAAGCTAAACTTCTTGGTGGTATTTTACTTAAAAAGATTGTATGTCAAATAGACATTTTCAAAAATCCTAACAGTATACCGAAGTTGACTACCCGAAAGATCTATCCTGAAGGAAGAGAAGATAGGAACGCTCTTCCAATAGCCATTGAGACCCGATATACGTTTGAACCACAACTGCAGTCTGACGGAAAAAAATTATTCGAGGTTACCAACAACTCCGCAATGAAAATCTCGGCTGTAATATATACAGATTTAGTAAACAATGAAGAATCAAAGTTTGACGTGTCTGGAGAAATAAGCAATTTCAAAGTTAACTTGATCGGTACGGACCAGACAACATATTTTTTAACACTCCATTTCAACAAACTAAATTTCCATGCTCAAAGCGGTAAAAAACCGGTGGTGACGCCGAAAATTGAAAATGTTGAATTCGGGGGCGCACTAAAATTTGTGAATTCTCTTCAAAGTTACTTGAAATCCGAGGGAGAAAACTTAGGGATTGCTGTCACTCCAAATGGGGCTATAGCTAGTTCCATAATAGCCATTCCTGACATCTCTTTAGGGATGTTGTCACTTCAGAACATCACGTTTATTAGTCAATTTCTTCTTCCTTTCGATGATTCTCCGGCAACCTTTTACTTTGCTTTTGCATCACGTGAGAACCCATTTTTGCTCACGGTCGGAACCTTTGGTGGAGGCGGATTTTTCGGGATTATGTTATCACTAGATGAAAAAAATCCAGTAAAAATGCTTGAAGCGTCCTTGGAATTCGGCGGTAATCATGCGATTGACTTGGGGGCTGCCAGCGGCAGTTTATATTTAATGGCAGGTATATACTATCGAATGGAGATCGATGAGCAAAGTCAACGAACCTGTCAGCTCACAGGTTACGTTCGTTGTGGCGGAGCACTACGGGTTCTTGGGCTAATTACGATTTCAGCTGAGTTCTATCTTAGTCTAAATTATCGAGATTCTGGCAATGCTTGGGGACAGGCATCATTAACAGTAAAAGTTCACTTAGTACTCCATTCGAAAACCGTGAAACTTACAGCAGAGAAGCAATTTTCGGGTTCAAACCAAGCTAATCTTATTTCAGACATGATTTCGAAAAAAGATTGGATTGAATATTGTCAAGCTTTTTCATGAATAAACAGAAGAATAAGGGGTTTTTTTATGCTTAAACAGGATGTTATGTGGACCGCGTTACCAAATGGTTTGAAAAATAATCGATTATGTCTATCCGTCTTAGTTTCGCCAAGATTGATGGCACAACATCAAGACAGAATTCTGGAGCTTCATCAATTCCCTGACTTTCTTGACTGGCCGTCTATAAAGCCTCATTTTTCAGTTAGTTTTGCAAACGGACCTACGTTAAATGCGACTGTTGTTGTTGCCCCTCCTCCGAGAGGGACAGATCCGTCAGAGTTGTGGAAAGCGTTATTCTTATCGAAAACAACTGTGCAGCCCTATGTATTCAATCCCGAAGAGTTCCATTTGAGGAAGATCCGTTCGTTTCCAGTTAATAAACTTGTTTCTTTGATCAAGGACATATATAGCGAAGTGGGTTTAAATACACCAACAGAGCTTCCTCACCCAGACCGAATTTCATTACCTCAATTGGAACCTTCGGAAGAAGTAGGCGAAGCTATTGAAGATTTACTTTGTGAAAATGGTGCTATTGGAGATGAATCAGCAATTCCGGAACTGTCTACTCTACCGACATGGCAAGGGGAAATGTACCAATTTAACAAATTTTATTCAAAAAATGATCCACAAAAACGCATAGAGCCTCAGGTGCCTCAGCTCGATTTTCACCAGATAATCTCCAGTCTAGGAGATTATCCATATCTGATGCGCCTCCTTGGTCTGGTAATCGATTTAGAAGTTGATTTTGATCCAGGAATTCCTCTCAACGGAAGCTTATCCATAGTACCCACTTGGCCATCAACGAGCATGAACACAGACAGCTGCCCTCAGACACTCTATTCACTTGATCCTACGGCTAAAACCTTCTTTGCAGCATCAGAGAAGTCATCAAAAATAAAGGAAGGATACTTAGAAATCCATGACCCTAACGCCGGCACAAATCAACAGCCCTACTCAGTTATACAAGTGGATGCCGACGGCACTGCATTCAAATTTAAGGATTTCGTACGTAATATTAGAGAACTAGAGAATGACTCTAAAGATTCTATAAAGGGCGCGCTTCCATCTTTAAGATCTAATGGATTATCCCTGGTATATGGAGGGCAAGCATGGGATCTCTTACTACTGCTTAAAACAAGTGTCACGCAACATAGCAACATCGAAACCGGAGGAGGCATGTTATCTGCAGAGCATTTAGTACGTGGATATCGTGTAGATGTGTGGGATGAGGATTCTAATAAATGGTATTCCCTGTGCCAACGAATAGGAACCTATAATTTCACAAATATTCAACATATATTAAAAATGGTGAAGGATGAAGGGTTTATTTCCCCTATAATAACAACCGGAACAGATGAAACACCAAAGCAAGACCTTCATATGCATCAGTCACTCTTTACTTGGACAGGTTGGAGTTTGGTCACGCCAAGGCCAGGTAAGATTATCGACGCACCAGTGAATCAAAGTATGGTTAATGATATTCATTTAGAGACCTCTTTCACTCCGGCTAATCGCTCGCTCCCAAAGCTACGTTTCGGAAAGAGGTATAGTCTCCGGATCAGGGTGGTGGATTTGGCTGGAAATAGTCGTAAATTGGAAGAGAATTCTTCTTCTCTAAGTACTACACAGACCGAAGAGGTCTTCTATAGCCGTTACGAACCGGTAGAATCCCCCCTTGTAAACTTTGTAAATCCTACAAAGATAGATAAGTCGGTGTATCAAATGGTCATAAAAAGCGATACCCCAACCTCGGTCCGAAAATTTGACCCACCAGTTATATCTCAAATCTTGGCTGAACAACATGCATATTTCGATACACCATCAGGTCAACTTAATCCTGGGGCTTATGATGATTTTGCAAACGGGAATGTTTTATCAGACCCATTTTCACGGGGAGCAGCTTTTTACGGGTTACCTGGGATGAAACAAGATGAGATCAAGAAGATTTCCTTTTTTCATCACGGTAAAATTAGACCGTTTGATATCAAACTAGAAAAAAATGAACATGGAACTGTACCTACTATGCCTATATGGAATGAGCATGATCGAATTTTACATGTGTATTTGCCAAAAGCAGAATCAGTCACGGTTCAGCTGAGTTCTTATTTAAATGAAGGTGACGCTAATGTAATGGGAATCTATAGAGATCTTAAAGCTAAGGGTACTAGTATTGATCACCCTATAACGGATCAATTAAGAGATCTTGCTTTAGAGGGGCGACTTTGGATGCTAACCCCATCACGAGAAATAACGCTCGTTCATGCTGTTCGACAACCCTTGCTCGCACCAGCCTTCAAGCACTTTAAAATAAATCGAAACAAAGGGGAAACTTATGCTGTCTTAACAGATTCCATTGGTGTCTGTGGTAAATCAACAGCAAAACTTGATATTCAAGCTAAATGGGATGAACCCATAGATGCGTTAACTGAAGCCAAGTACAAAGTGTTATCTCACAAGGCGCATGTATGTGAAATCAAAGTAGACCCGTCGATGACGAATGCTAATCTTGATTACAGTTATGAATTTAGCGACACCAAGTTTCGAAAGATAACATTCACTGCAAATGCGACTAGCCGGTTTAGTGAATACTTTCAAGAAGAAGTTCTAGCAAGCCAGATCGATTTTTTCTCTGTTTTACAGCTGAATAGGCCTATTGTTGAAGACTCCGAAATCGTGACAAGCACAGAAATCAACAACATCTGTTTCAAGCGGGGGAAGGATTATTTCATCAACTACGAAAAGGGCACCCTTACGCGAACCAACTATGGTGCTATTCGAGAAGGTGAAAAAGTTAGCGTGCGGTATTCGTATCTTCCTGAATCAGTTACACGACAAGCAGATTATCCTGTAGTTATAGATATTTGTAATTCAGCCCCTCCGGCTTCACCGAAAATACTACATTCCATTCCTACATTTGAATGGGATCCAAAAAAAGACAGCGTTCTTCGGAAGGGCGGCAGATTACGAATTTATTTGGACAGACCGTGGTTCTCATCTGGCGATGGAGAAATGCTTGGTGTAGTTATCTTCCCTGCAGGAACCAAACTTCCAGAGAATGTTGCACCGTATGTAACAAATTGGGGCAAAGATAGTATTCGAATTGACGACGGGATACTTCCTCCCCTACCCCAAACAAGTCATTTTACTCGAGCTGTTAAGTGTTCTCCAGTAGAACTTCAAGAATTGCCAGGCACCATAGTTGAAGTTGCAGGTCATGATGTAAAATATGAGGATGCTCGAAAGCTCTGGTGTTGTGATTTGGATATCGATAGCGGTGATGCGTATTATCCGTTTATTCGATTGGCTCTGGCGCGCTATCAACCAATGTCTGTGGCCGGTGCGCATCTTTCACGAGTGGTGTTAATGGATTTTATTCAGTTACCCCCCAATCGACTTTTTTCGATTCAAAAAGACCCAGACAATTTACAAAAGCTAAACGTCAGCTTAACAGGTCCAGGTTATCTGTCCGGTACTTCTGGAGCATTAGGAGGGGAAGTCGAGGTACAGCTTGAAATCAAGAAAGACGAGAGTTGGTTGCCGATTCCCAATGCCACTTTCTCCTTGTCAACTACTAAAGCAAATCCATCTTCTTGGACGGGACATGTTACCTTGCCTAATGAATGTGAGGAATACCGATTGATCATAAAGGAATACGAACGTTATAAGACTGATGAAGATCCTCCTAACGACAGTGAACGACGTCTCGTCTTTGCTGCTGAGCTAAAATATAAAAATGGACGACCGTGTTAAATTATGTTTTCAGCCTTAGATTAAATAAGGCAGTCTTTTGAAAAGACTGCCTCTTTTTAAACACTAACATAGCAACAATGTTATTTTTTTTGAACGCCATGTGTTGCTAACATGTTTCTTCCTTATCAAGATTAATTTCAAAATCTGTTTTTGAACTGGCGATTTTAAGTTCAGCGGAAGTGAAATGTCGTTCATAATGAACTTTTGTAGTCCATCTAGTACCTAATTGAAATCAAAGAGCCCCAAAAACCACGTTCTTGTCGTAGATGACGCAGTCAACCGACTGCGCGAATCAATTTTTAATGTCGTATTTTGGGGTAACCACCATAATAATCATCCAAAATGCTCACTGAAATGATGATTTACTTCTACACCCAGCAGGTTTACCCTTCTTGTCAAAGCGCCTAGTTCTGAATCTTCGTATGACTAACTTTGGCATATAATTTAAGTTACAAACCCGAAACAGCGTTTCTATATAACTTTTTTCAACATTCCATATTTTTATTGAATTCTCTTGCTCCTGCATCTGCAGAATAACTTCCCCCCTAATCTAATGATATGTCAATCATTTTGGCTGCACGTGCAAGCCAGCATACTTCTTCAACTTGCTTCAGAATGATAGTTAAAACTTCTTCAGCTGGTTATAATCCATTATTAGGGTAATCCCACCTCCAAATGTAGGTCTAAGGCAAGGGGGGCAAGTCAATTCCACGGCTTTGCATGTTCATCAATGATACCAAAACGAGTCTTCATCGTGGCTAAGTTTGCGTTGGCTAGATTTCCGAAAGTGTATATATCCACACAGGCTAAGTTCTATTTCATCCTCCTTCCAATAACCCAACTCACATACAGGATGATGCCAGATTTCGGGAACGTTTCATAGGTTACTTTATCAATAAACTCAGTTGTTATTGCTAGAATATCCAAACAGGTCTCACCGTAGCCCCTATGCGAGATTTCCTGGAAACCTATTAACTCTATGAAAGTATTAGATTAAATTCTGGATTATCAGAGTTCCTATGACCCAGATGATCTAATGAGAATATGTATATCCATTATTCATCTCAGCAAAAGGAATTGATCTCTAACTTCTTTTCTTCTCCAAAACAGTTGGGAACTTCATGTCAAATTCCAGCCTGGTAGGGAACTTTATGTCACTAAAAATTGACAAGAAGTTCCCTATCAAAAATTAAAAAACCCTTGTTTTATAAGGAGTTTCTTGCTGGCGACATCATGTTTGATTCCCTATCTATGCTCTACAGGATATACGCCCAAATAATAGTCTACATGTTATAAACTTAGTAACCATAATATCCATTTATGTTTTTTGATCTTGAGATTTGTTCTGTCTAGCTCATAAAAAATGATCCTTGAGACTGTGCAGCATCGAAAATTTCCTGTAATATCTTTTTTCCTACATTTGTTTCTCTAACCTTTTCAAACTTTGTCATCTCTCTTTGGTAAAAGAGAGATGAATTATATTCTCCTGTCCAAACATACCATACCATATCAGTGGCCAGATCATCCGTCTCCTCAGGACGATGAAACGTTTGGCGTATGAATTTTTCAAAGACATCGAGTAGTTCTCGTCAAGAATAAGTCTTTTCTCCAATAGCGCTGATGATGGTTGGGGCTAATTTCAACTTTCTGTCTGAACTAATCCTATATCTTCTTCCTCCAAAGCATAAATAGTTACATCTATATTTTCTTTCGAGTTATTAAAAAGAGTAACATTCCACTCTAAAGTTAAAGGGAGATCAGGATTTGGGCCACCTTCATAAAAAACTGGCGATTTCTCCACTATACCTACTGGAGCTATCTTTTCACACTCCCAAAAAATATCTCTAATTCTTACTCGATTATTATTTCTATTATCGGCTGTAACTTTATGTTTTATTTGTCCATTTTTAGGGATCGTTGTCATTATTTTTTTATTTAGCTCTAAGTGCTTTTTCCAATACAAATGTGATTCCATTGATAATCACCCCTCTTAAATTTCAACTTCGATGGTCCCGGCTTTGTGTAATACTTGGACATAAAGATCGAACGTAATTGGATTAGTTGAATGATTAAAAAAAACAACCTCCCAAGTTTTAAAGTCCCACTTATTTCCTGATAATTTCTTAGGCATCTTCTGACATATGCTTAGTGCTTTATTATTAGGATCACTGGTGATAACCCAAAAAATATCTTCAATCATTGCCCCTTTTTCCGTAACTTCTACTGGTACAGGTTCTGGCTTACCAGGATCACAAATTATATTCGATGCAACTAACTCAACTCGGTTATCGTTGATCCAATAGGGCATTTTTTTGACAGTGAGAACTTCTGCGGTGGACATTAAGCTTACCTCCCTAATAATTTTTTACAATCTTAATTTCAACTATCTAAACAGGATTTATTCATGGCTTATTTTGTATACGAAGACAATCGCGACAGCTATTTAAGATGAATGAACTTGGGTTATCCCACTACTATCGCTAAAGCTATTGCTTTCGCAATTGAGCAACCAAATGACGTGGATGTAGTTGAAATAGTGGTCCGCCCCACACCATAAGGATAGAAAAAACATAAGAGCTCACAAGATTTGTTGTGAGCTGAAATGGTGAACAGTTCACGCTTGCACGAAAGTAAATCGACAGCTGCCTCGTTTCCATTTAGGTCAGCATACAGCACATTTGTTCAAAGAAAAAAATATTAAGCATACCTCGCCTTTAAGGATGCACAACTCAATAAAGCATCACTTGTGACATGTTTCCCTGTTCAGTCTCATCCTTGAGTTAAAGTACCAAAGGTGGCCGTTTGAGCCTTAATATTCAGATAGACTAAAATTAGACGATAATAAAATCCTGCAATAATACCATGTTCTTAAATAACGAAGAGCCAAATACAGGCCGGCATTCTGCCTCTTTCGGGGTAGGTGTAGATACTGCAGATAAGTTAACCTATTGATTCTATTTCGATTAAATTGGTGGAGGGTCAGTTGGCCTGCGGCCCTCATACATTAGATGCAGTGGCCTACCTGATATCATAACAGTTGTAATAGGTAATGATAAATTGTCAACTGGGAAAGTTCCTGTTTCCCTTAAATAGACATAATAAACATAAGTATCTTCGTTGTTAGCTCTTTTCATATATCTGTAGTATAGTGCTATCTTTCCGTCATGCTCAATCAAAGCTGAAAAAGGATGAAATGAGGTTAAGTCCCGAATTGCCGTAGCGACGTTGGGTGTGGGCTCTAAGAGTAGCTTTTCAATTCCTTGTTCATCTGTATCTACTGGTCCCAACGCTCGCTCCGTGAAACAAGCATGAAATTGTTTATTATTAATTTCAATAGTTGATATGGGTAAAAAGTTTTTGTTAGATGGAGCCATACCTGTTTCTAGTAGAAAAATATCATATTGCCTGTTCTCGTCACCGTTATTCTTCGCATAATTAAAGAATACTGAAATGTTGCCTTCTTCAACTAAAGCAGAAAAAGGATTTATCCAGTTATAGGCATCAATCGCGGTCATTTGATCAGGAGTTGGAAGCAAAATAGCTTTAGTTATCCCTAGTTCAATCATAGTCAGCCTCGTTTCTTTTTTTATTAGCTCTAAAATGAAATTTAATACTATTGTCCCAATGCTTATATGAGTTTATACGCTTGATGATTTTTCCATTTTATCCCACGATTCAAAATTTTAATGGATCTAGACCCAGATAGGAACGTATTCTAATCTAGGTGTAGAATGGAATATTGGTTGAATATGAGTTTTGATGACATGGCGTGTAGGGTAAGGGACTAAATGTTTTAATAACTTTGTATAATGATCTTTACTAAATTCCTGAATCATATTTCAAATAACAGGATTGTCAATCAACCTTTAAGGGTTGCTTTTAAGTAGTGCTTATCAAGTTATTTTATCCTCCAATCGTTATCAACATTATTTTCTGTTCTTCTCAGTAGCCGCTTTGTGCATCCACTCTCCACGACGGTCCCAGCCCTGACTCTGCCTCGGCGGATTATGGCGTACCATTCGCTCAAAATCGATCGGATTGAATCGTTATTCAGGCTTAGCCTCTGAGCTCTTGCCTCCCACAAAATAAGAGCAACGACTCCTGTCACCGTCAGAGCGGCCATACTTGTACCCACATGCCGATGACCCCGATCCAAGTACGCGAAGACGTAGCGAGTTATACAGTTGCAAATTAGGCTTATCGAGGAAGTATATATCCTTTGATTCCCCTACGTTGATTGACAACCCATTTAGATCCGATCTCGGTTCTTGCTGAGCGGAAATGACCTTTTGCTGATCCAGCCCAAATTTTATCTCGTATGAAATGGTTGTATTAGTCATCTTTCTAGCCTACCGATCAATTGGCTCTCCTCATCGCCAATCCAATTGTCCCCATTAGGATCCAACATCATAATGGGCGGTAGGGCGGCTTTGTTCGTTGTACTATACTCAAGGCTAACTAATAAAACAGCTTCATCTGTCGAAGGTTTGATAATCATTATCACGTCAGTTATTTAGCAGCAGTGATATTTTCTCCAGAAAAAGTCATGACATTTCCATCGGACTCAATTAATATCGCTATAGACCAAAAGGTATTATTGTGAGTTGCATCTATTATTCATTTGTACATGACTGATCGGGCAGTAGCTACATCAAAGTTTAACAATAAGTAACACAGTACTCATACAAATACCCTTTCGCAGCGACTTACACGTTGACTGTTGAATAAGATTGCAGCCATTTATCATATTAGCACCGATAGCCCCTTCGCCAACGAGAACAAGGGAGCTGATTCATGCCGATGGAACAAATCGAAGTCAGCCTGTATATGACAGGCGAATCCTAGCCATTTAAGACCCTTCAACTAAGTTTCTCGGATTTCGGAATACTTTTCGACATCATAAAAAAAGAAGGATTGAATCGGGACTATAACGATCGATCCGAGAGGGACAAGCTAGTTCTGAAGGAATCGGATTTCAAGCTAGTTGAGAAAGCAAATCTAATCAATGTTTTTGAAACGGTGCTGACCTTTAGGCTTAAAGATACGTAACATACTTACGACAAGGAGGAGGCATGTAATGAGCGAAGAAATAATACGTATAATTGGAGGATTTGGAGGTGGGTAGATGCGTGATGGGAAGTGTGACGAACGAGCAGGAGCTTCTATTTAATAATAGAAACTCTGTCGGTTCTAGAGAATTAGTAGTTTACTTAGTAAGGTTCACGATTCCTCCTTTAAATGGATGTGCTGCATATCCTGCCAATCGCCCAGGAGCTGTCATTACCCGGGTAGCTAGCCGCTAGACCCTAGCGCATGAGATCGGACATGTGCTTTCTTCAGAAGTTGATACTATGATTCAAAGTGAGTATACAATAGTCTGATTTATGTGAAGTTAATAATACAATTAGGAGGTTAGTTTATGATGGAGCGAATACTTAAACTTCTCGACCGGGAAGAACCTGATTACGATGAAGTGTCTAGGCTTGGATCAGATGCTGTTCCATTTTTACTGGAAAGGAAATCCCAGACTTGCTCCTCGGGCAGTTTATGCTTCCAGTCTCATTCAAAATGAGCAATCCATGGACGTTATACGCGAAGGAACAAGGAGTTCCATTCCTGAGATAAGGGTCGCAGCTGCGGCAGGTTTACGAAATATAAAGGAGCATGATGCGAGTGACTTTGTGGATCGGCTTCTTCAAGATGATGAGGTACAAGTGAGAAAAGTAACACTTAATTCAATTTTGAGTGGGATAGATATGGCAGACGGTGTGCAACCGATGTTGAAATCACAATCTTAAATCAATCTTACAATCTATGCTTCAAAACAAATCTATTGAACATGTCCGTAATCTAGCTCAACAGGCACATGATCAACTAACACATTAAACAAAAACTGCTTTTGCTGCTTTTTAGTTAATCAGCACACAAATTCGAAAAATTTAAAAAAAGGCTGTAGGATGATATCTCTCTTCATAACGTAGCCCCTCGTTCGCCCTATTCTTCTCCTCCTGAATCGTTTCTCCATACCAAAACTTAAAGGCCCGAGGCTGCGCCAATAGGATGGCTGCCTCGGGCCTATTCGATCAACTTTTCAGTGTATACAAAAACTCAAACAAATATTAAATAAGGATAGCTAGCGTCTCGTATTAAACGGGAGATGCGTATGTTTGCAAAGCGGCAATTGTCACATCAAGAATTTGTAGATACTGCTTGCGACTGCGAGCTCCTCGGATAAAGGAAGTGTCCATCCCTGCTCTTCGTAAACTCTCAATCCAGTCAAGAGCCGCATCACGTCCCATCCCTTGTTGAAGCATGCCATAATAGATATAAACGAGTTCGTTACTAACATTGGTATTAAAGACCATCGGATCATCAGAGTTTACATTCACAAGAACATTGGTTAGCTCTATATTCCCTGCAGATTGCAGTTTAAAGAGTTGATTACCAAATACTGAATCAATTTCTCCGATCGCTTCATTTGATGAAGGATTAACCTCAATTACAATTCCGCTAGTGGAAACCTTCTGGATTAGATAAATCTGCATGTCACTCATCATTATCTGTTCAATTTCATTAGCCATGACATAAATGGGTTCTTCCATTTTTCGTAATGTTGCTTCCTGATGATAAGCTACATATAACTTATCTTGGAGTTTCATTGTACGATCGTATTCTTGCTCATCACCTGATTTTTCTTTCAGTTGTTGAAGTTTCATTACTTCTTTTGTGCGTCGTTTGAATCTACGTTCATAAACGGAATACAATACGGGAATACGTAAATCACCCGCAGAAACAACTTCTCCAAACAATTCTGCAGCAATCCGGTCAATTGTTCGCTCTAAATAAACCAACGTTTCTGTCTGTAGCTTAGGGGTATAACTGTATACTCCCCAGATCCAGAGCAAATTGTCCAAGTACTCACCACGAGGCAGGATAACCAACGGATTATGCCTTACCCAGTCGGGTATGTGAACTCCCAGTGCTATACCATGACCAATTCGATCTCCTGCATGCAGCTTACAGTAACGAATAACCTCATCGATACGACGAAGACCTGAAATTAGATGTCGGAAGTCCTCTCCTGCATGAAATGTAAAGAACAAGCTTTGTCGAGGTAAAATATTCCCTTCCGGATCGACGATCCGGAGTGCATCATATTTACTATCACGTGCTTCTTCAAAGACTGGGGCGAACACCTGCACAGGTGTGTTATTTTCCAGACTTGCAGCATCTAGTCCGACAATAAAGTTTGTAGCCATTGGCACTACTTTACGTAGTTCCTGCAAATGCTGTATTTGTTTGATGTACATTTCTTGCAAATTGCCGAAGTGCAGTGATTTCAGCGTATGATTCCGCTCTTCATCATAAAGCCACAAATCTTTATTCGAGTTATCCGGCTGTTTGATGAGATGATAGACAATACCGAGCATTGGAAATTCAACTTGAGGATCGTCCTCAACCCCGTAATCTTCACGAATTACATCACGATATGAACTTAAGATTTCAAGCAAAGTTTTCTTATTGGTATTCAACTTATTTTTGATAGAGATTCGTAGCTCTACTTTTTTTAAATAACGATTTTGGAATAACGTTCGCAGCATCGTTTTATAATAGTCCCCGTTTTTAACAATGCCATCTGTGGCTCGATCAAAATATCCTCGGAAGAAATCGAGTCCATACATGACTGTCGGCTGGGTGACTTGTTGGTAAAATTCATTTTTGATCGACAAGTAGATGTAAAATGTACGAAAAAATTGTTCAAAATTTTCTACATACGCAGGTGATTGCTGGAATAGATGCTTATAAAGCAAAGCGAGATGCAAAAAAATGTTTTCACCGTACGTGTTAACACCGCGATGATTAGGAAAAATATTAAAGATAAAGTCTAGATCTTCAGGTTCCTCGACATCGGTAAAAGCGAGTCTGATTCGATCAATAGCGCTAATCAAATCTTCGGCTGGGAGAAACGCACAGTCCCGATCCCTAAGTAGATTCATTAATATCTGTAACGTCTCTGGATCTTCCTCAGCAAAGTTATTTCTTAGCCATTTAAAGAGCGGATCATGTTCATAGGCAAAAAATTCAGCCTGGTATGCATCTGAATGATTTTTAAAGACCTGATCTTTTAGATATAGTGTCATGATATAGCGAAGAAGTCTTGCTGTCAAAATGTATGATTCCACTTGCTGTGAAGCAGCAAGATGGTTGGGTTGAAATTTTTTGAGATACCCTGCCTCAATGCGTCCGTTCATCACAGCCTGCCATAGAATAGAGAAGTTGAACGCTGCCGAAGCATGGATATGGTTTTCTGCCACTCCTCTTCGCAAGATGTCATCCAGGGCTGCATCCGCCAAATTGATATGTTGATAGAACTCATGAAGCTGTATGGGATCGTATAGCCCATTTTTTATAAAGTGTAGTATGATTATTATATCAAGTGGAATAAACCTACTTATTGCATGGAAAAAGTGGACCTTATCCTGCCCCTTATAATGCTCCATGAAATCAATAAACTTCCACTGTTTGTCATGATTCACATCATTCTTCCAATATTTGAACACGACGTCTCCATCACGATAAGAGATTAGTGAATCCCCAAACTCCTCTAATATTTGAAAATAATGAAGATACAATTTCTTCTCTATAGGAATTGAACTTCTAAAAGAGTCATAACGAAACCCTGCTCGCTTGGCTTCATCGTCGTTACAAAGCATTGGATAGAACTTTTGCATTAGGAGATAAATTTCATCCATACTTTTAGGGCGCGCTTTTCGCAGGATTTCATTTTGAATTTGTATTTGAAGATGCTTCTGTGCTTTTCGACGAGCTTCCTTTCCCACTTCACTTTTCTCATCTATATAGCCTAAAGCCGCTAGAATCTCATGCTGACCAATGAAGCGGATATTCTGGAAAGGGAAAAGTGAAATGTTAATAAGAAGAGTTATTTTGTCAATCATGTTCTATATCTCCTGATAAATCCCAATCTTGTACCATTTCACTTTCCGCATAAAAAAATGTTTGTTCGCTTAATTTTTTTTTCTCATTTTCAGAGAGTTGGTCACTATCTAAATCTTTTAATTCAAGGTTATAACCTTGAATATCTGCTATCGTCCTCAACTGTAATTGATTGTGTGATTCATTTAGCTTTAATTGAATAAATTTCTTTGATTTCTCATATTCGTCCATCTGTGTCTCGCTATGATTGGCTCCAACGTACTTAGCATATTGTTGAATTGTAGCTTTTTCCAACTCAGAAAAAGCACTGATTGTAAACATTGAAGCATTTCTTAGCATAGGTAGGAAAAGCGAAGCTTCTTTCCTACCATAGTAAACCCTAGTGTTTTGAGACAATTTTTCTATTTCATCCATAACATACCAATATAAATCAAAAGTTGGGTCTTCAGTACTTGAAATAACTCGTAACGCTACTTTGGCTTGATCATAACGAGTATAGCTTACTCCAGAATATTCCTTCAGAAAATTATTTCTTTCATTTGGGTCTAGTTTATTCAAATTAACGGGTACATCATTTTTAGTGAATTTCAATAAAATGTCTCTCGCAAAACTTTTCATCCTATTCTCTATTGTCGAATATACTGCATCTGGCACTTTAGATAAGTCCCTTAAGTTCTCGCTTTCGGTGTTAATAATGCTTAAAGTGTGCCCAATATGCTTGGATTTTTCATCAAATTTATAGTCTATAGTACCCTCGTTCTTAATGAAAATGATAGAGTTTAAGAATAATGCCCTCATAGCTTGTAACTTCGTATATTCAATCCACTTTTTCGCATCACTTTCTGCATTATTTTTTGTTCTCTCGAGAACAATGTCCCATTCTTCCATCATTATCTTAAATTGCCGTTCTGTTGTCACGACTTCTGCTGTTTTTGCACACAATGATTCTAGGAGGTTGAGGCTAAAGTTCGCCAATACACTCTTATCATTATCCTGATTGTAATAAGCTTGATGGTAGAGTTCGTCAAAAAAAGAGAAAGTAGTGTTATCTGCATTTTGTCTCGTCGATTGAGTCGATTGACTTTGCTGTCTCATTCTATCTTCTTGAAGTAAAAGTTCATGAATTGTGTTAATTACAAATTCGTCCTGATTTTGAGCATCTTCGGAATCCCACCTATTTTTATAATATAACTCTAAATCTGTATTTGAAATTAATTCAGTCAACAGAGCAGAAATTTCAGGTTTTGCCAAGACGGCGATTGTCTCCACGAGGAAGAATAAACGATATTCTGAATATTGGTTTCTATTAAGATACTTTTCTGTAATTGTATAATCATTCAATTTTCTCAATTCTTCCGGTACAGCCAATAAATCATGCATTACTCTTTTTCGCCAGCTTAAGTAGCTTGCTTGAACATGCAGAACGTCAGGAAGTATGCTACTAACAATCTCACCGATTACATATAAAGCAATCCTTAAATCTTTAAGTTCTCTTTCTAATTCAATTTTTTCGGTCAATTCTTCTAATACTTCATATTGAATTGAAGAGCTTTTCGCATCGCTCCCCCATAGCAAAAATTTTTCATAAACAAACTCTTGATGAGGTAGGAGTTTAGTATTGGATAAGATCAAAGTATCAATAAATGCCTTAACTAATTGAAAATGTTTCTCTATCTCGTTCGACTTTTCATCTTGGTATGCTTTCAACAGTTGATTAAGGTGATAATAAGCATTAACTATTCCCCGAGGCCGTTCATCGAAAATTAAATAGCTACTCTTTATCGCCTTACTAGTTACTTTATTTTCTCTGTCGTCCCATCCTTTATAGCTAAATATAGACCATTCCCCCATAAGCTTAACTAGCTGGTCTAAGAGTGTCTCTTCGCCGAAAGCAAAATTTGGAATTGTCTTCTCGTTCCATTTCACCAGTTGATGACGTCTGGCTGGTGGTATGATCTTTTTCAGATATTCATGAGCCAGGCCAGTCTTTCGTTTAAGAATTGTGAAAATTTCAATATTATCTCCAATCTCACTACTCCTTCTCTCTAACAATTTCAATGAGTCATAGGCATTTAACCCAAGCTCTTGAAGCGGTTCATCCTGCAATAATGCCAGAGTCAATGATTCTGTCAAAATTTCATAATCTCCAGACAGAACTGTAATGATATTTGGATGATTGGTATATTGCAAAAGGGCATCCATCAATTCCCTAGTTTTAGAAGTTTTTAAGTCAATATCGTCGATAAAGATATAAATGAGCGGAACTCCAGATGTGCCATCTCCCTTTAAAGTGTCATTATGATGACTTTGCTCTTGAGAACTTAATGATCTTTTTAAATCAACAATCGTATCTATCAGTAACATTAGTTTTTTCTTAAACTCGATATCAGGAATTAATAAGCGTTCTGATTTGCGGATATGAGTGGCGAAATCAGCGTAGTTCTGTCCCAGTATGTCACGATATTGGCTCTCGGTGTACAAATGATATTCTATTGTCTCATCAATGATTTGTTTAAGCGGGTTATTTGGCTTCAGAGTATGGTTATTGAAATATGTATTAAGTTTCTCAGGCACTTCTGATTCATTCTTCAAAATTTGTAGAAGCTTTTTACCCTCTTCACATAACAATCCGACAATGGAACCGATAATCTTTGTGTTCTCCCCAAAGTTATCTGGCTCGATAAGTGGGAGCAATATGTTACTCTTGTCTGCGGACAACTTATCTCGGAGCGTATAGAGTGCAGATGATTTCCCAGTACCTCTCGGTCCAAAAATCCCCACCGTATTGTTGAAATCTTGCTTATTTAATTCAGTCCTCTGTTTTTGACGTTTATCAGGGTATTGGGCAGCAGATGCTCGAACATCATTTAATTGTTCTAGTAAAAGATCATAAGTCGGCATAATCTTATAAATCTGGTCTCCAAGTGCTCTTGCCCCGATAATTACTTCGTCTTGCTTCTCTGATGTATTTGCTTGTGAACTCATGATCTAATCTTTCCTTCCGTGTTTAATTTGATTTTATATTCCGCAAGATAAATTCAGCTTCCCGGTCCGTTCAACTAGCGTCTCCAAAAAAGAAATCGTTCCTTCTCGTGGATCCGGGTTACTGGAAATAATAGGTGATATGACGCGAGACTTTAAGATAGCCTCCTGAATTGGATTTGGGCTAGTCAAAATCCAATTCAGGAGGACGGGCAGTAGAGGAGTTAAAGGATTTCCATGTCTGATTTAGCTTATAGAGCAGTACTCGAATGTTGAAGTCGTTCAGACTGTAGCCAAGGAACAATATCGATTCCCCTAATATTTCGGAACGGAATTTAATATCCAAAGGAGAAGCGAAGTCCAAACGGTCAAAGAAACTTGACTCAGTAAGAACTATGCTTGATTCATCTTTTGTCTCCATATCACCATGAAACTTAATAATTTGAGTATTACATCCGCTGCTAGAGGCAATATCTTGTACATCCGCAATTTTGTGATAATGAATACTCGGGGCATATTCTTCAAAAGCCATTTCTAGACCATTATCATAATTTGTAATGTCTCTAACATCTCCGGCTTGATCTATAGGAGATGGTGAAGTTACTAATATTTGATAATCACCGGGTATTTCGTTATACCAATCGCTGCTAAACATTCCGTTCTGAATAATAACTGTGTTTTGAGTAGTAAATCCATTTGAGTTTGAAATTTCTAAAAATAATTTCATGTTTGAAGGTAAATTAGTAGCCCCATAGAATATAGGTCCTTTTTTGAATCACATTTTTCGGTAATGAATAAACCCACCTGAATATTCTCTTTCGTTTGTTCCTCTTCTTTATTATGTGAAAACCAATTCATTAGAAACT
Organism: Paenibacillus sp. O199; assembly: GCF_001636635.1. Lineage (NCBI taxonomy): Bacteria > Bacillati > Bacillota > Bacilli > Caryophanales > Paenibacillaceae > Paenibacillus > Paenibacillus sp. O199. The sequence goes on along the minus strand of NZ_LGRP01000003.1, from coordinate 289,008 downwards.
ATTTCCTGAGAGTTGCAGCCCACTACTGATAACCAACTTCTTCATGTGTAATCTCCCTTTATGTACTAATTCTAATTTGTAATATCTGTTCAAGCTAAAATAAAGTCTAGTCTCTTTCTCTTTATGATTGTTTCTGATGAATCAATTCTGTTATGAAGGTGGTTATGCAAGAGGGGGAGCACTTTATAGTAAACCATCAAACGATCATCTAAACCTCCATACCGATGCCACGTTTTGCGGTTTTGGATACTACACTCAATTACTAATCTTTCTCCAACATGCGAAGGCTCGATTTTTAAAGAAAATTTTAAAGTTGTTTCCCCATCAGCAACTTTATCTTGGACAGACCACCATAGACTATAATCGTCTTCCGAGAATGAAGGATCGACTTCCACTTCAAGCGTAAGTATATCCCCAGGATAAAGGAGTTTTTCTTCATTATTATTAAAAGCAAAATGAGCTCCAACATCGTTTCTTGAAGCGTTAATTTCCGGCTCATATTTTATGGTACCTATTGAATCCATATACTGAATAATTGACGGGACATTATACATTTTTTCTTTCCCCACTTTTGTATAATAATTTTTTATAGAATCTATAATATCGTGCGAATAGCAAATGGACTGCTCCGCCTGACGAGTAGATATGTGATTAGCGTGCGCAAGGTGGTTACGAGAATCTACAATTCTGTCCACTATTGCCCGTCCCATTTCAACTCCAACGGGAAAAACTTCAACTAAGGCTTCTCTAAATTTGGGATATAGCTCGGGATGAAACAATATTTACTTAGCGTTATCTAGATCTAGTGCATCAATATCTCGAGGAAATCTGTCAGGTTCCATCTCTCTACGCATTCTTACTTTTTCACGGACTGTCTTTTTAACTATGTAGTCACCACTGCTTTTCTGAAAATAAATGTAGCTCTCCCCGTACTCACTCCGCATTTGAGAATCAATCAATCTTCTTATCCACATTTCGAGAGATTCTACGGTTGTTCGGCTAAGCTCTCTAATTTCTACGTTAGTCATTTTTCTAAACATGATTTCTCCTCTCAATTAAACGTTCTTTTCAGATAGTATGTTATTGAGTTTAGCAGTATGCGTCTACAACCATATCAATTTATTATGTAATTATCGTCGTGAAGATTGAAAAATAAAGAAAACGGGGGATGAACAAACTTGGTCAAAAAGTGTATAACTCTCTCTCAATATCAAGTTGAGGCGCTCCTAAAAAGTCATCAACGGTAATATTTGCTTGATTATTCTACATTTTCAACCCACGTTAAATAGTTTTGTCTTGCCAATATGCTAATTTAGTCTAGTCTATCAGACCCATAAGATTTTTTCCATATTTCTCTTAGTTTTATAGATGAGAAAAGCGATGACTTCAGGTTAATTAGTCATCATTATTAAGAACATCTGGAATAGCTGAATTAACAGAAGAATGTCTATTTTATTTATGCCTATTTGTTAAATAATACAATCGGTAAAAAATGCTATCACTTTAGTTACAGCATTTTTAAATTCGTCGTAATGAAAGCAACGGCAGTCTAAGACTTGATAAAAAAGTCTTAGACTGCCGTTGTTGTAATTTGAACTAACGTTTCCCGTTAACGTAGCCTCTCGCCTTTTATAAGGTTATGATACTCATACCCTCTGCAATCATAAGTTCTCCTGCAGCAGTAGTTTTAAGACTAACGGATTTAATTCGCTCGAGGTCCTCTCTTGTAAGCGGTAAGAGAAAAGAGCAATAACCCCTGTGATGGACGTTCTCCTTAGGGTGAACTCGGTAGAGCTTCTGGGGCTTGAATGCTAGACAGTTAGAGCGAATTGATGTCGTGGCAATTCACGGAATCTATAATGGTAAAGATGTATATACGGTAAAGTGTTCTTATTTATACAACGTCCTAATTCAACAGCTAAACCAGCGGGTCCTGCATAAAAAAGATGGATGTCATTATAACGATTTTTTTCATGTAATTTCTCCACGTTTGATTTAAATAACTTAACTACCTGTGACACATGCTCTCTATACAACACTAAATCTACGCTTGGCTGTGCAACTGAAATATTTAATAAGTCAAAATCGTTCACAACCGCCTTAACATCTTCTAGATGAATTGGATAGCTTACCGAGATCATACATGTCAAAGTTTTGGCTTGAACATTGGTATATGAAACTTTGAGGTCAAGATCAGGTAACACGCCCATTAAGTGATGCGGAGCGGCTGAAACCCATACTTGACTATATCGATCATACTGATAAACTGTCACTGGAACGGTATCAGATATCAATGTACCTAAATGGATTAATAATGGAATTGGAGAAAGTGGAAAAATCTCAGCTCGAACACCATTATATGCTTTGTATGAATCAATAAATATCTTGTGTATTCCTTCGTTATCTACTTTACCTTTCTCCCAACCTTTTTGGGAAAAATCCATAAACTGTTCTTGGTATGAAATACATTCCACTAGAACACTATCAATTTGTTGAGGAAGTATAATCTGATCTATGGGACCATGCATGGTTTTATGAATTAGTGCAATCGATTTATTATTGATATTCAATCTTGACATTACAAATTCTTCATGATTTTTCTTTATCTCAAACAGCTTTTCAGCTGGATATATATCTTTTTGTGTATCGACCAATTTATGATGTTCACTACATAGAAAAACCAAATTATTAGAGCTGTCAACATTGGTTTCATCGATTCCATACATTTTCCCTTGCTCTCGACGAGGCCCCTTCTCCCCATGACCGATTACATGAGCCTTTTCACCAATATTAGTCTTTGTCCCTAGTTCTTCTAGAATTAATTGTTTCTTGCAAATTGCACACATACCGCCTGATCTCAGCCATAAATCCAAATTTTCTCCTGCTGATAATGGCTTTCTTGAATTAGCCAATTAAATTACTCTCCCCTCTCCGTTAGCCTTTACATAATCCCAGCAGCAATTCAGATCATGTATAAATTCGGAAGCCCCTTGATATTTATACAATTCAATGAACATGGATCCATGACAATCTCTTACCCTAAATTTACTTCCACAAGGACATGGCAAATGCCCACGAATTTTATTAAAGGACAAGCGGTATAAAATCTCTAGAACCCTACCATCAGAATCAACCTGGAAAAGCTCCTTGTAATATTTGAAAATTCCTTTAGCACCGTGCTCTAACTCTCCGTAAGGAAATTCATGATTGTTAGCCTTGTAGTAGGAAAAAGCATACAAGTATGGAACGACCAACTCTTTTATAAAACCCAGTAAAGTGGGGGCTTTCGAAAATGAAATTCTTAAAGCCAGTGGTGCACCTAGGCATAACGATCCATCGTTAAATCTATGAAACGAGGCAGGAATCCTCCCTCCCAATTCTTTTACAATTGGGAGAGATTGCGGGTAAGTTGTCAACAATTCAATTTCAATTAAAAATGATTCTTTAACTTCCTCTCCCATAAATTCAGCCCGAAATTCAAGTGTGCCTCGAATGAAGTATCTGTGGTCAGCAGGAATCAATACAAGATCAGGAAACCACTCCTGAACTTCTTTATACTGGTCCCATACCATTTGTGCATTCATTATGATTCGCCCCAAGGCTTGTTAGGTGATACAATATGCACCATAGGTGTAGAAGACATGGCCGCGCTCGTCGGTAAACCTAATGCTCTCGCTGCATTGAGTGAAACTTGTCCAAAGCTTGACTCAAATGATTTCACGATTTTCCCAACATCACTTGTCGAAATAATCTTTACAATATCTTCCTTAACCCACGAGGCCCATTGAAAAAAGGCTTTTGCCTTCTGGTGGTCGTTCTCATGCCATCGGTCTGCAAAATTCTCATCAGGATTAACTGGGTTGGGTATTGACCAAGTCCCGTCAGCATTACGTTTAATTAAGGTTTTCCCATAAAGAGACTTGTTAGTGCCATAATCAGGTTTTAAGAAAGCTGACAGTTCATCGAGCTCATTCACGATATTACGTAGAGCTAAAAATACATTTGGCTCACCATTATAGAGTCTGGCAGCCAAAGTTGTAATTATCATTGAGATTGGTTTATCTAATGCCCAAGGATGATTTGTAAAACGTACATCCCGGTGACGTTTTAATATCTGGATCGCTCGCTGCAAAGGAGTCTTAATAAGCGCGTCCGGAACTTCGTCAATACTTGCATATATGTCCCTATTATTTTCAAAAAGGCTGCGCTGTTGCAATGATTTTGCAGATTCAAAGACAGTTTTATTAATATCATCAAACCAATCACCATAACCACGGGGATTGCTAGAAGACCACTTATAAGTACAGTCCTTATTCTTATGAGTAATTGCAATTGCCTTCTCGGCTATTCTAGAGTCAATAAGACTCGTTCTCAATGGGGCATCCTCGGGAGTAGCGGGCAGAACATCAAGATGAAATCCTACTCCATCCTCTTCTGCATAAAGCAAGGTCCAACAACGTCGCCCCTCTTCATCCAGCATCTTTTTATACTTCTCATGCTCTGCAATTCGTGTTCCTACGACTTCCTTTAATTTTTGTGGAGTAATGCTTTTTTTCGTAATCTTAAATTCACTTACTAAATCGATATCATAATCAGCATCTTTTCCATTTCGTATTGGTCTTGTAACAGTCCCGAGTCTGAATGAACCTTGTGGGTAAAAATGAATATCCTCCACACCTTCAAACCCGCCCTCAGCAATCCAGCTACTAACGGCAGTATATCTGTCGACAGCTTGCTTATATTTAGTAGGGGAAATGTCCAGTCGCGATGCGATACCCTCTAATAAAGAAGATACTTTTGATTCCAGTTCAATAGTCATAACAAGTTCATCCTTCTTTCATTATTTTTTTGAAAATAAGAGGGATATCCGTCGCTCATGACGTATACATATAAGTAAGGTTCCACAGTTATACATATGTAATTGTGTAGTTCGCACTACACCGATACCTTCTTTTTAGGTGAGAATGCCTCTTCTCACAATTTGATTGCTGAAAACAAGCGGAGTGTGCCACCACTTACGCTTTTTTTTTATTTAGCGCATCTACTACAATCTCCCCATGTCTAACCATCGTTAGCACTCATAACGGACTATAGAAGATTACTGACACAAATATCAATATAAATTATCTATGAATAACTCAATTAACAACAGGGTGAATGTATGGCGAGCCGACTTTTCTACCCAATATTCGCTGTAACTTATTGGAACTTTTACCCTATTTATCAAATCGTTCGAAATATCAGCACATTGCATCAGTTGGTGCGGAAGGTCACGTGGCCCGAGACGAACTTCTTGTCGTCACGACGGTTCTCCATCCTATCTATATCGGTAAGTTTTTTAAGGCTATTCTTGGCGATGGCTCTTTCTTAAATATCACGTTGTTTGTCACCGTCAACTGTTCAAATTATTTACGGAGATAACCCTGTGCATTTCTTAAAACAAAAACCACTAACCTCATATAGTTAGCGGCTCCTACAAGAGGACATACATGATGTCTACTCCATTCATAGGGAATGATCGTATCTTGATTAAGAAATCATAAGCTTCGCCCCAATTAGTTCTTACTCTTTTTGGACTATGCAGTTAAGGACTTACTGGTATTACTGTACTTAGGGCTTTGCAGTACTTTAGAGGCAAGACTAGACATCTTGTCACCAGATAATTTGTTTTCACCTCTTTGGTGCGATAACTTAATCACTTCATTTCGAATTAGGCATCATTTCCAATTTTATAATAAATCAATATGTTGTGCTTGTCAAGCTGATGTTCGCATTTGTTCGCCACTATATATTGATTTTACCAAATAATTAATAAAAGGCGATTAGTTTGCATCAATAAATCTTATTATCAATCAATGTATTTGTGCTAAGTAATTTTTCAGACAGACCAATACACTCTACATACGGTGCATCGAAGGAAACGCTCTCTTGGGCAATTCTAACAAATTCTTCGCCAAACTGTTCTAAGATTGGAGCAGTTAGGTTTGTTTCCAATAGCGGGATAGGTTGTTCAATTGTTTTGCGAAAAGCCATAGAATATAATTTACCACCTCCATGGATTCGTCCAATAACCAAATCAGAATTTTATCTGGACCTGTATAAGAATCGTAACGACACCTATGATTTAGTTTAGCAGCCGAATTGTACCGAACTTCCTGTCGATCAATTTGCTGGGCTAATGATAAAATTAGCTTGGCATTTATAGCGAAGCTTTCCCAATCACCCACATTATACCTAGCAAATGCGTGTATTGAATCAAAATAAAATGAACCCATCCAACCGGATGAGTCTTAACAATATTTTTGCTGTTTAACAGAATTTAATTATTACTCAAGTAGTAGGGTGGCTTAGTGGCTTCAATTATATTTTGAACAGAAAACTTGAGTATTTCATTAATATGTCTATTCATTTCATTATTCAGTTCAGCATATATCTTACTATTATGTCTTCCAAAAATTGTTTTAATAAAACGACGGAAGTGTTTAAAGACTGATATTCGCTGAAATAAGTAATTCTCTTCAATAGAAGAAGATGTGTTTTTAACTTCTACCTTGTATCTAGACAACACCATCCAGTGAGATCCATTATAGTACCTCATTACTTTCACTGCTGTCGAATATATTCTGAGATTTGTTTATAACAGCTCTAACTTCATATATATCCAAAAATTATTAAATTATGTGCTGTTTTTACCGATAAATACAATGGGGGGGTGCTAATGAGCAAATATGTAAGGAATACGAAGAGTGTTGGTAGAGGGGCAAGGTCAACAAATTCTAAAGAGCTTAGCCATTCAGTGAATGACCAAAAGATAAAAATGAGGTTATATGAGATATGTTTTAAGGAAAATACTCGAAAAAAGACGATAATGGATAAACGTTCTATTGTTTTGGAATGGATCGCTGTAATCGCTTTTAGTCTACTCATAATGTTAGTTTTTGTAACCATGCTTATTCTTCAAGATGCCGAAGCTCCTGGATTTTATGGTCCGACATTTGCTGTTTTATTGTTAATAGGTTTTTTTTCTATGATCGGTTCAGTGGATTCTTCAAATCGTTATATTGAAAAAAAACATAATGATCTTTCATTCCTAGTATCTAATCTCTCAATAAACTTCAATACACAGATACTCTTCTCAATTCATTGTGAAGCAGTAGACGATTTTTTAAAAAAGGAAGGTAAGAGGGATAAAGACCAACTTGATTATTTGATAAACTTCTTTACGGACAAGAGTGAAAGCTACAGAAAAACAAGATGGTTACCTTTCGCAATTGTCTCAGCGTTTGTATTCCCGTTCTGGAATACGTATGTCAGCAAAATTACAGACTGGACTGATATCACGAGTGTCTTCTTAAATCTTTTACTTGCTTTAACTTTATCAATAATTGTATTTATTTTCAGAAAAAATATAGAAACCTTAATTTTATCTAAATCAAAAAATTATCTGCATATTGCCAGTATTCTGCGTACAATAAAGACATTCCCATCAAAATGAGTAGTTAGATCGATTGCCTGCCGTTATTAAAACTAAATATCCAATTAACCTCACTGACTTGCTGTTTGTGATCATGAAACCCCGTTCATCCTCATTCCGAGAGTGACGGGGTTCTCATTTTATTGCTTATCTATTAAACTTTCTTCCACAAATATTGGCCGGCAACTACCGATATCACCCTCATTTATTTTTTTTCAATTTGTTTATGTTATTGATGATACTCTCTATCAGATTACCTTCTCTTACTAGAATAGTGATTTTCACCGAACTTAACTGTTTAAATGTTGATAAACATTATCCATATGTAATTGTTGATTAGGCAATGAAAGGATATTTAGTGATTTATTTGACTCTTACATAATATCTAAATAATCACTTAATAAATCAAATAAATTTTGGATCTATACAAAACGCAGTGCTTGAAACTAACGAATGTGTATGCTTTAATCCATAAACATAGAAAAACATCTGTACATTCCGTAAGATGGTTGTGCGACCAATCCAACTTGAGGGAATGACAGATGCACAACCAGTATACTGATATATTGCTTGATTTACCAGAGGTACGCGTAGTAAAAGTGCTGGAAATGGATGCACAAACCATTCATATGGAAGTCACACCGGCAGACTACACCCAAGCGTGCCCGCTCTGCCTTTCGACACACGCGGCGATTCGTTAAGCAAGTAACCGGGTTCGTAAAATTCGCCATCGGAGTATGTGCAGTAAACGGCTGTATCTTCTGGCACCTGCGATCCGCCTGTTTTGCAACACCTGTCAGGCTGGTTTTGTTTGGCACTATGCCTTTGTTGGCCCGAGCATTCCATATCTTTATTGAATCCTCCTGCTCCTGCATCTGCAGAATAATTTTTCCCTAATCTAATGATATGTCAATCATTTTGGCTGCACGTGCACGCCAGCATACTTCTTCAACTTGCTCCAGAATGACAGTTAAAACTTCTTCAGCATGGTTATAATCCATTATAAGGGTAATCCCACCTCCAAATGTTGTAGGTCTATGGCAAGGGGGACAAGTCAATTCCACGGCTTTGCATGTTCATCAATGATACCAAAACGAGTCTTCATCGTGGCTAAGTTTGCGTTCGCTAGATTTCCGAAAGTGTATATATCCATACGGGCTAAGTTCCATTTCATCCTCCTTCCAATAACCCAACATTCACATTT
>NZ_LGRP01000003.1:279994-280320 GCF_001636635.1 Paenibacillus sp. O199 | reverse complement strand
ATCAGAGTTCCTATGACCCAGATGATCTAATGGAGAATATGTATATTCATTAATCGGGCTAAGTTCTTTGTTTAAAAATGAACTTGTATCGCAATATTGTACTTGACACAACATTATAAACACTTCCACTGAACACTATCCATCTCAGCAAAAAGAATTGATCTCTAACTTCTTTTCTTCTCCAGGACAGTTGGGAACTTTATGTCAAATTCCAGCCTGGTAGGGAACTTTATGTCACTAAAAATTGACAAGAAGTTCCCTACTAAAAATTTAAAACCCCTTGTTTTACAAGGAGTTTCTTGGTTGGCGACTTTATGTCATTCTAC
>NZ_LGRP01000003.1:223053-279984 GCF_001636635.1 Paenibacillus sp. O199 | reverse complement strand
ATAAAAAAAGAGAAACTAAGTATACAGGTTCCTCATACCTAGTTTCTCTTAAATTTTATTCTTTTTTTAAGCTGTGGCTCCTCCGTTTTTTTTGGTTAAAGCGAAATGTGAAAATTCTAAATACAATAATTTAGTATTAATTTTAAGCAGGTTTATCTTCTCCTGATGCCGCAACATACTGTGATCCTAGTTCCTCTGCATATATCAAAGCCTTCACACTTGCATAAAGATCTTTAAGGTGGTGTTCAGATAAGTCAAGTATTGGTTCAAACATAAATGAGTTTAAGTGTATATTCTCAGGAGTCATTAAGTTTACCTTTTCAAGTATTTTTATTTGCTCTATCTCACTTGGAAAATCATTTTTAAATTTTCCAAACAATTTACCTGTCTGATTACTTCTAATTTCTGAAACAAAGGTAGGATTACTAATTCGTTGAATCATGTAGCGTTCTGCATTAATTCTTGTTGCAATCGATAAAACAACTTTATTCTCCAAATTTAAGCCTACCTCATCTTGTTCAGCATAGATCTCTTCAGCAACCTCAAAAATTAAATCAAAAAAAAGTTTATCAGAATCAACTATTTCAAGTGTGCTCATATCTTTAAAAATTTCTTTATAAGAATTTTCGATATCTCTTAATCGAAGGTGTAGAGAATTATTTTTCCAATGCAACATTGAGGTTAAAACATTGAAATTATTTGTATCTCCTACATGTTCTGCTATGTTTCTTGCGAAAGAGATCGACGCTATTAACTTAGCATTGTTGGTATTTAAATCCCTCTTCCAGTTAGCAAATGGATTGCTTATATATTTATATCCTGGATTTATTAGATCAATTGAATCAATCTTTTTGACAGCCATACAAGAGTGAGTAAACTTATTAGTGTTTATTCTATCCTGTACTGTTCTGTAAAAATCAAAGTTATGAGTTAATATTATGATATTGAAATTATCTGAATCAGTTAACTCTTTTAGATATTCTATAATTGCATATTTGTTCTTGTAATCAAAAGAATCTGCGATATCGTCAACTATGAGTAATGTTTTTAAATTCTGTATTCTCCGACATTCTAATTCAAATATAATGTTTAATAAGTACAATGCTCTTGTCTCACCTTGACTTAACACTGATAGTAGTAAGTCTTCACTAACGCTTTCGGAAAGTCCAGTTTGATCATTAAAGATATATTCAATGCTTGGTGCTTCATCTTTTAGGATGCTATCTGCTTTATTACTCATTTTTAGAGTGTATGGTACATGGAACCTTCGGTTAAAAATGTCAATTACGTTTTCCCATTCTGTTTTTTCTCTATTCGCTTGCTCGATAATTCTTTTCAATTCATCTTGTGACTCTTTGTATTCTTTAGTTAGATTTAGAAATAGTACAGAACATTTTTGGAAATAGGATATCCAAACAGATCTTTTCAAATTAAGGATGTTCTCCAATTCAACTAACAATTCTTGATTTTCAAATAAGTAATCTCTAAACTCCCTTAATTGAGCGTTTGATATTTTCTTATCAATGTCTTCAAATATTTTTTGGAGTTCAGTATCGGATAGTATTTTAAATTTTTCTTCATTAATCAACTTTTCCAGCTCAGCCGATGAGCCTATTTCTTGTTTGGAACCATTCATGTTTATATTTATAGTATGCTCAGCTTTGAAAAAACCATTATTCGCCAAATTTTGTTGAACAGTGTCTGCATGATAGTGATTAAATTCTTTCCGCAAGAACATTGAGTTTTTTATTAAGTCATTATATTTCTCTATGTATTTCTTTATTTGATACTTAAAATCTCCAGTGGCAAGAAACTGGATAACTTTCGGGTCGAATACAATTTTATACGATATATTTGAGTACTTTTCAACTAAATTCTCACCCAAAACAACATTTTCAAGACTATGGATGATTTCTATTATATTTGAATTTTGTGTTGCAAAAACACTGAGAATTTCTTCTTCTACTTTGTTAATTTTTGTTACTTTCTTCAACTCTTTCATGAGTGATGTTTTTAAGTCGTTTATTTTTTCGTGAAGTTCCACATATTTCGTTTTTAGATCTTGATTCACCAGTAGATTTGAGACACGGTTAGTTTTGAATTCTTTTTCATATGGTCTTATTACAAAAACAGACTCTTTATTGATTTCATTCCCTGAAGCATCAGTAATTTTACGCTGTGAAACACGAGTTTTATAAACTAAATCAGTTGAAATCCTATCCTTACTGTAATCATCAAAAACATTAGCGAAAGATGATTTCATCACACCATTTGGGGCATAAATTACATAAGCCGAATTAGTACTAAAATCAAAATCATGGGCTAGCTTATTTATCCCATAGCAATTGTGTATCTCGACCTTAAGACTTTCCATTTTTTAATTACCTCCATTACTCTGTTTAATTAATATTTCTACTAACAAGGAAGTATTTCCTTTAATTCATCAAATTATCTTGTATTTTAACAGCAATCAATTTTATTCCTATACGTTTAAAGCTCTTGTTAAAAGGTGCTTAGTTATTACTTTGGTTTATTTAAGATATCTAATGCCTTTTTATACTGCTCAATTTTTTAAGGGTCGTCCAGTCAGTAAACATATGAATCGCGGATCTTCACGGGAGAAAATCACCGTATTTATGCTTCGGCGGCTCGTTAATCCATTGAGGTTCCTCATCTTAATTCGCGTAATAGAACGTTGTTTTTGTTAGACGCAGCCTGATATTTGGGACCCGTCCCATATTTACTTCTCTTTTGTTAATTCCATGTACAGCTCATAGAACTCAAAATGAAATCATTCAATTTCTTCTCGTTTGGTATTACCGATATTATTAGGGTCGCCTACTTCTCCTAGAGCAGTTTACTCCGATAGATAATCTCTAATACCTTCATCGGTTTTCAAGATCCGTCCGCCGAAATCAGTAGCCGTAGGCCCTGGTGCTACAGTATTTACTATAATTTTGCGATTTCCTAATTCTATAGCCCAGTATTTAGTTAATATCTCTAAAGCGCCTTTCATAGCTCCATATACACTGCTTCCTTTTGCAGTAATGAGAGCTAATGCTGAGGATAAATTTATAATACTTCCATGATCTGCTAATTGCGCTGTTTTGGGTTTTTGGATATTTAGATTTGTGCTTGCTTCACATATCTTCCATTTAGTCTCGGACTCGTCCATCTTTGCAGCCGGAAGCCACACGATCTATAAATTCTGAATGTACGAGGTGCTTCCTCGCTTAATTTGTATATAAATTTGTACTTTCATTGTATGAAAATCACGGGCAAGTGTAAAATCGTCAACTCTTGTTTGTACGACCTGATATTCCCATGAAAAAATCCCCTCCAGCAGACAACATGTAAGTCCATCTTAATAGATGTCTCTTTTTCATTGTCTACCATGAGGGGGGTTACCGTAACTCAAGCTATTTTTGATCAATTTTTAGAAGGACTAGCATGTGAATGTCATTATTTTGACTGCGGCATTCCGAAATCGGCTAAACCCTATTGTTTTTAAGTGTTTTCAACAAATCTCTACAATTTAAATAATAGTAATAAACAAACTATCCAAATATTCAAAGTGAAACCAAGGCTTATTATAACTCGATGCGATGTTTTAGTTTGTCGATTTCCATCTGATAATAATTTTAAAAACAAGTAGATACTAATAAATGATAAGAATGGAACAACTGTAAAAATAAAATAAGCCATAATATCAATCATTTATCACAACTCACTCTCTGGTGAAATCAGGTATAGACATGATTATATCATATCTATACCTGATATTTTAGATTACATATCTTTGTGATACCAGTTTAGTGTTTGAGTGTCTGCATTGGATTCAGATACTCCAGCTGTTGTACTAAAAGTAACTGCTGGCGTTTTGGCAACATTCACTTCTCCAGTCAAATTCCACTCTTTATGAAAATACTTAGCTTCAAATGCAGTTACTTCTAATCTTCCTGATTTATCATGCTCTCTATACAGTTGGAAACCCGACCAACCCTTATGGCGATTGACTATATATCTGGCTCCATTTTTTGAGAATTCACTGATTAGGTTTACCTCATAACCTATACCAGCTCCTGGTGGGGCTTTTAATTGGCCGCTTTGTTGAACGCCCGCAGTTTCAGCGTAAAGGGTGGAGCCACTAGCACTGTGATAATACCCAAATGCTTTATAATTATACTTTGAAGAACCAGATACTAGGTTCCAGTCATCAGTCCATGCAATACCATATTGATCTGAAGAAGTGAAAATAGGGTCGTAGTTCCAATCCCAGTTATAATTAACTGCAATTTTGGCAGTTCCAGGAGTAGTTGATGGTATACGACTAAAAGATGTTATATGAGAAAAATTAGAGAGACTCATAGGTGTTATTGAATCTTCATTAGATGAATCATTGTCCATTAAAGTATCATAAGTAACCTTATGGGAAATATATGTCGCTTGTGCAGCATAAAGTTCCATTTTTTGCTCTTCTTCATAAGCATCGATAAGTTCTTGAGGATAACCGGCATTTATTAGATACTGATCCAATTCTGATGTGGATACTGCAGAATCTGCACTTGCTGCACTTGTTACACTGGAAAATAAAGAAATTATTAATGTAATGGCAAGAATAAATTTAATTGGCTTACTTCTTTTCATAGACTTCCATCCTCTCGAAATTATTTGAATACTAAAAGTAAACTTTTGTTCCTCCTTCCTATATTTTTATTTATTTTTACATTTCATATACTACAGTGTGTTTAATGTCAAAGTAAGGGGAATTTTGTAATTTATTATTTTTTTTGAAAAAAATTTACTGATAATCCCCTTATCAGGATCGTGCATTTACTCTAATTGTCTCGAAAAGTATGCTTATAGGAACATACGAAAAACACTAATTTGGATACCCGTTCCTCTTCCGGACCAACGAGTGGAATCCCCATGTATCAACGGCCGGACTTGTCAGGACGATCACGGGTAATGTCAGAGATAAAGTCCATAGGAGCATTCACCGATCCATCGCAGTGGCTTGGCACCAACTAGGCGTGCCAAAAAGGAACAAGGGTGTGCAAACACACCCCAAAATCCCCATTTATTCAAAAACTGCAAATGAATTAATCTTTAGCGTTAATAAGCCCCTCGGTAGAGGAATAAAACATACATTCAGCTGTCCTATATTTCCTTAAAATCTGGCCTGATTCATCAGCAAAATATTCAAGCGGATCGCCAAGCTAGCTTTATTTTCCTAAGTACCCAATCCTCTAGTTTAAAGGAAGCCTCATCTATATATCTTTCAAGCAACTTTTTGGACTCCAAATCGGGGATACTGAGTTACCTGAGACTCAACGACTCATCTTCATTTTGATTTCTCTAGGGCGGGTTTATCAATAAAATAAACAAGTTCTTGTCCCTCCATATCTCAAACACGCATAATCGGCAATCGGAACTTGTTCTTGTCCTCAGCAGGTATTTTCAGTCCGATATTTGTCCTTTTCAATCTTAGAAACCGTGTTTAACCGCTCATCTTATCAGTTGTCACATAACATTGTGTGGTACTTGACAAGCTTTAAGTGCATGTGGTCAATATTTAGATGTACATCTAATCGGTAATCGGACTATGTTCTTGTCCATTCCGGCAATAGGTACAAGTTCTTGTCCTTGGCTCGGGACAAGAACTTGTACCTATAAAATAAAAAAGCCGCTAAAATAGCGACTTCAATGGGAACATGTTCTTGTCCTTCGACAGTTGTGTTGTGTTTTGGTGTCAGTATACCGTTATCCCATACTTAATTGAAGAGAAAGATGTTGAACAAGAATTGAGCTGCTTTTAGCCTAGCAGCCCCGATCTCAATCATAGAATGTGTTGAAGTTACATACCTAATCGGCATTGAAACAAAGTTGTTTCAATACCTTGCATACTTCGTGACCTTTAAATTTTGCGGTTTTTGACGTCGATTCACAGAATACGCATTGCCCTTTGTCTTTAATTAACGGAGCAAATTTGGATATTGGTAGGTAACTTTATGATGTCATTCGTACTCATTCAGTTTCTTTCATTGTTTCAATACTTTATGCCAATTTATTTTTTGCAATTATATTTTCAGGGTCAATTTTTAAGATGCGGATGTAACAAGCTCTTTCTTTTTCTATTAAATGGATCAAACTATAAATTTGAGCTAATAGTAACAAAATATCTATATCAATCGGGTCTAATGATGAGGCATGTTCTAATAGTTTAATTGAGGTCTCATAATTGCCTTGCCTCTCAAGCAACTTACCTTTGAAATAAAGCGCAACAGTATTATTTGGATCAAAACTTAATATTGAATCTAAATAATATGCTGTTAATTCAAATTGATTTTCTTCAAGATAAATTTTTGCGATTTGTAACCTTACATCGTAATCTTCAGGTTCTGATATTAGGATCTTTTTAAAATAGATAATAGCTTCCTCTTTTTTTCCCATATGCTTTAACACTAATGCTTTGTTATACATTGCATTAGTTGATGATGGATCTATCTGTAAAGCCCAATGAAATTCTTCGAGCGCTTCTTGATTATTGCCCAATTCATGAAAAATTAATCCTAGGTTAATATGGGCCTCTTCTTGATTAGTATTAAGTGCTAATGATTTTTGATAGTATTCTATTGCTTTCTTAAATTCCTCCTTTTTTTGATAACAAAGGGCAAGATAATACAGAGCATCTTCAGAATTTGAGTTTATCATTACTGCACGTTTACAAAAAATTAATGCATCTTCAATATTGCCTAATTGTAAATAGACATAACCTTTATTAAAGTATAATCTTTCCCATGTAGGGAATAGTCTAATTGCCCTGTCGTAAACTTCAATTGCGGCATTATATTCTTTTAACTCTGTAAGACATCTTCCCATGTAATTCAGTGTATCTTGGGTATCTATATTATCATTGAGAGCTTTTTTAAAGTAAACTAATGCTGCATCATAATTACCTTCTGCATAGTACTCTTCCCCTTGTTCAAAAAAAGTCATTTTTTTGCATCTCCTTTTTATAATATTGACCCCAACAAATAAGTTGTTGAGGTCAAAAATACTAAGATCAATTGATAATTAATTATCTATACATGTCCAAATCATTCCAACTTCTATTGTTATCATTTCTTTGATCTCTTTTATCTCGGTGTAATTCTTTTGTACTTTTTTCCCTTTGAGACCTTGAACCAAATTTATCATTTATTTGTTTCTTTTCTCTTTTTTTCGCCTCGCTCCCTCTCATTCTATCGTTCTTAGCCATTTTGTCTCTATTTGCGAAATACTGATATCCTTTTTTAATTCCATATCCTGCCGCTATACCAAGTCCTACTGCTGCAGTTACGCCCAAAGCGACTTCACCCACACCTGGTATCGCATACACACCAAGTGCCCATGCAAAATCTCCATTAGGATCAACACTGTTAATTGGATCATTGGCAGCATAAATGTACAAATTTGAATCGATTGGCTCAACATTATCTTGGCTAATAAAACGACCATCTTGTGGGTCGTAATATCGGTTGAATAGGTAAAACATATCCGTTTCTTCATCGAAGTAATAACCACTATAAGTGAATGGATTATATAAAGTTCCTGTCTTACTAGTTAAATTACCCCAAGGGTCATATGAATAGCTGGAAACGATATTACCATTAATATCGGTTAATCCTACTACATTTCCGTGTCCATCATAATTATAATAATACGTTTTTCCATTCTGTGTTTGACTTACCCGCTTACCCAAAACATCATACGAATATGATACATTTAATCCTGTTGTAATATTGTTTTCTACAATAAGATTTCCTGTACTATCTTCATACTGGTATTTGTAGTCATTAAGGATAGAACCAGTACTGCTTTTTACTATTTTCTCAGTCCGTTGCCCCTTAGCATTATAGCGGAACTCAACGGAGCTACCGTCTGGTTGTGTTTCTTTGGACAGCTTGTCATCCGTATTCCATTCAATATGAATACTACCTTGTTCAGTGAGTTGGCCTTTTTCGTTATACGAGTAGTTCAGAGTACCATTGGGTCCATTTACATTCGTTAATTGGTTCAAATTATTATACGTGTATTTGGTAACTCCAGTAGCATTTGTCATCGTTAAACGATTACTGGTGTTGTCATAAGAATAACTCGTTGTCCCTGTATTATCCGTATAATTTTTCAAACGACCAGTCTCATCAAATTCGTAACTAGATGAGGATGATAGGTTATTTGTTACGGTTTTGATTCGTCCATTCGAATCAAGATCATAAGAGTATCCCCATAATAATGTTGTCCCTTTTTTGTAATCAACATTCTTGAGTCTATTCGTATTATCATACGTTAGAGATTGGACTACACCATCGGCATCTGTCCGTTGGACTGAAGTGACATTGCCATTCGGATCATAACTAAGATCTTCTATAGTTTTTTGGTTAGAATCCTTGACTTGTTTAAGTTGATTTGCTTTATCATAAGAGAAAGACATTCCTTGCCCCCATCCATTCTGTGGGTTCCAGGCAATCAAATTTTGATTGTTGTCATATTGATAAGCAACTTGAGGTGAACTTTGTACTACCTGACTTTTAACATCATTTGTCGCTGTATGATCGTAGTTGGTTGTTTGGCTAGCACCTAGTACAGTGTCTTTTATCGATATAATATTTCCATTCGAATCATACGTAGGATCATAAACCATTTCGGGCGTGGAAGCACTGGCTGAAATTCTTTCATCTAGATTCTCGAGTTCATCAAGCCAATTATACTGATAATTTGAGACATGTCCATTTGGCTCCGTTACTTTTACCAATTGGTCTGCACCGTTATATTCCATCGTGGTGAATTGATTCGCTGCATCTTCACTAATAACTTGATTGATCCCTTGTGAATCATATTTGTAGACTGTTTTATTATCATCAGCATCCGTTGAAGACGTTCTATTTCCATACGAGTCATAGGTATAACTCGTGCTTTGCAATAATGGATTTGTAACTTTAAGAAAATCACCAAATATATTGAATTCATAGGTCGTCTTTTGATTTATGGCATCCGTATAACTCGTGCGGTTACTATAACTATCATATGTCGAGATTTCCTTATGTTGTTCTGGATCCATTGTACTTGTAATGTTACCATTGAGGTCATACGTGTTAATGGTATCATTACCTTTCGGATCAGTAATTACCAGCTTGTTATAATTATCATCCAAAGCAAAGCGGGTGACCCTTGATAACGAGTCGGTTATTTGGGTTACCACATAATTCGAATTCGAATTATATGTCGTTGTATTTCCATTCCGATCCGTAGCTGTTGACACAAAATTCGGTAAATCATATGAATATGTGGTTCCAGGTCGACTTGCTAAATCAGCATTTGCTCCCTCACCAAAAGGTTCTTGTACCTTCTGCAATAATTCATTATTGTACGTAAATGACGTTTTCCGTCCACTTGGATCTGTGACTGTCGTTAAGTGATGGCTCGAATCGTAGGAAAACTTGGTTATTCGATAATTGGTTGCATCTAAATAAGCATCAACATTTGCCAGATTGCCAGCGGTATCATACCCGTAGTTAATTTTACGACCAACGAAATCTGTGATATTAGAAATTTTCCCTGATACATTGTAATTCATCGTAGTGACCCGATTGCTAGGATCTGTTATAGAAGTAAGTTGGTTTGAGCTGTTATATCCATATGATATTTTATTTCCATGGAGATCTTGTTCATACAACAACTTTCCGGTATACACTTCTGTATAACTATCACCATTTGCATCAAAATGCAATTTTGTACCATCTTTATAAGTTAAGTCATAACCATTAACGGCTCCGTATGATTCGGTGGTTCGTGTGATTTTTAAATAAGTTCCCGGCGGAGATTGGTAACTATCGGAAGTTGAATTATAGGTGAATTCATGATAGGTACCGTCAGAATCTTTATAGACCAATTTACTCCGGTCATAACGCTCCATAATAGCTTCGCTGCCCGAATAAGACCAACCATATCCGAGTGGGGAATCTTCTAATGCTTTCGAATTATAGGTTCTTGTAAAGTCAACTCCCATACCACCACGGCCTTTTAGGCTTAGGTCATTATATTGGATAACATTGTTACCTGTAGTCATATTCGTATAGCTTCGACCACCGACCAAGTCATGGCTATCGTATGTCCAATACTTTTCAAGCCCAAGACGACTCCCGTTAAAATACGTAACAGACAGCATTGGGCGATTCGTTGCATTCAATGTAGAATCGCTCGAAATAAACTTTTTATACGAGTTTGTAGATTCAGATAAACTTTTCAACAAAATTCCGTAGTTTGCACTTCTCCATTTATCAATTTGATTTGTGACATCCCATTTATAATTAACCCCAAGATCAGTTAGATAACTAACTTGATTTGAATCTAATAAAGTGCTTTTGTAGTCGCCCCCCTTATTAGTCCAAGCTGTTGTTCCATTTGTGGTGTTCCAATTTGTGCTTTCCTCTAACCAGGACTTGCTTAGTTCGTATGCACCAATTTCAACATTAGTGTCATTAGCCACGCTGGAAAGCCATAAATTCACATCGGCGCTTAAGATATTTGCACCCACTGGAATCGATGAAACATTAAACTTTAATAAAGATCGAATGACATTGTTTTGCGTGGAGTCTTTGTATAATCCAACGCCTAATGAGGTTTCGGTTCCACCGGTTTGTGTTGGGAAATAACTGCGGATGTTGGTGTCATTCCCGTCGGCTGCATTTGGCTGAAACCGGATAATTGTAGGATCAATCGTTACGGGATAGACCCTCTTAGGATTTTCAAGCCAGGCTCGGTCAGGAATGATGTCAACAAAATATGTAGAGCCTCGTTTAACCAATTTCATATTCACGTCATAGGAACGTGCTTCCTCAGGAATATCATCAGATTGTTCTATCTTCTTGTACCCTTCTGGAATATAGGAATCATACATAAACGGTTGTTCAATATAAAAGACTTTTAAGTGGCTTTTCTTATCAACAAAATAGATTTTCCCGGTACTATCTTGTTCCATACCCAAACCTTTTATTTTGAATTTATATGTGAACTTTACTGGCGAGGAAGCGGAAGGTGCCTTATCCAGAACAATATCTTCCTTTAATTTGCGGTCCTCAACTGTGTAATTTATATTGGTGTTGTCATACAAGTTATTGAAACTTAACTTATTATTCTTGTAAGAAGCAGCACCTTCATGGGAATTTTTAACAAATCCAGAGTCTAGATTGTCAGATTGTGATGCGGGGTCCATCACAATGGATAAACCATCCATACCAATGGTAACTAGATTTTTGTCTAAATTGCGCTTTTGAAACTTTACTTCAAAATCGTTTGATTTATTTTTTATGACGTTATTGTTAGTATCCACAATCAAATTATTATCAAATCTACTCCATTTATTGTTGTTACTTTTATAATGAATGGGCTCTTGATATATTTGTGTTGTCAATGTTCCGTTTGAATTCAGAAATGTCTCCGAATCCTGGGTCCGACGATCCTCCAGTTCAACTCTAGATGTGGTGATTTTTTTTGATAGAGTAGCTGGAACAGAACTTGCTGCATTTGCCTTCAGCGCTTCCGTTGGAATTGTTTGAACGGCAATTGTGATTGCCAGAAAAAGCGATAATCCTCGGTAATACTTTTTTTTCTTTCCTTCAAATAAACTCATGTGATATTCCCCTCGCGTTTTTTCTAAGATGCATGACTAAATTTATTCTCTAATTTTTCCTCCTTAACACAAAAATACACAGCTAAATAAATATATACTAATTTACGTAAAAAACTAGTTGTAAATTATTACTGGGTTCCCAGTAATATGAGGGATCAATTAGAAGAAAAATTGAGCACTATGAATAAGAATCGAGGACTAAAAATTCAATAGAGATGGACTTATCAAAAAAAATGATCCTCAAGAGTAAAGCAACAAGGGGGATTTAGGGGAGTAAACTAATAACACAAAAAAAGGATCTAGTTGGCTCCTTTATTGTGACTTAGATATTTCAAGTTGATATTTTGTGAAGAATTGCGACGTTGTCTGATGGATACGCCATCTAGAAAACACTAACATTTCTTTTGCGTAATTTCTTAAATACGAGTACTCCTTATTGGACTTAATAAAACTTAATATCTTTTCGGCAAATACTGTTGGATTCATCTCTTTTGTATTTATTTCGAGGTCATATTCATCAAAATTTCTTCTTGTGTGAATGGCCCGCTCCAGATCCGTGAGTGATATCGTTCAACAATTGACCGGGGTCGTCCAAAAGTCAGAATAATTTCATTAGAACTCACATAACCTATACCTTTATGATAGCAGTCGCATCTCCAGAGACGCTTTTAACAGAATCTGACCTGATACTAATGGAAGAGGGTAGCCCTGTTCATGACTTCACACTGAGCCTATGTGATGCTCTTCTTCAGTGGTCCGGTCACCATGAAGCTACGTATATCCATGAAGCAAAACTCCACCCATATAGGGCGGTGGTTACAAGGTGGATAACTATTTTAAGTCATTAAGGAGGATGCTTCATACATCAAAATTTGAATATAATCCATTTTAGTCCCGAGCATTTCAATATATTCAGCAACTTATATCTTGCTTTACAAACTTGAGTTCCCTTTCCTCTTCAACAAGCGATGCTTTCGAGCCATTGCGGAAGAGGAACGCTAACTTGCTCTTATCCATTACGGTAATCGGTACAAGTTCTTGTCCCTAACAATTACAAAATCAGCACTAAGTACGATATCTGCATATGTTTCCCCTCCTTTGATCCAAAATCACATCCAGTTTCCTCCCCCTTTTCTTTGCTAAAGTGCTTTTACAAGTTTGTTTTATCTAATTCAAATGAGATCACAGTTTTAATTGAAGTACTTCCGAGCATTAAAGCTGGTTTCTTTGACTAAAAACAGCATTCAGTGTTTCAGTCACCCAAAAGGACACAACACTTCTACTCAGATCTTCATTTAATTGAAATGCGAAATCTGTCCTGCATAATGCTACTTATTGAGGTTTTAATTACATGGCTTTTCATTTATACATCCATCTAATCGGTAATCGGACTATGTTCTTGTCCATTTCGGCAATCGGTACAAGTTCTTGTCCTTGGCTCGGGACACGAATTTGTACCGATAATATAAAAAAGCCGCTAACATAGCGACTTCAATGGGAACATGTTCTTGCCTCTCGACAGTATTGCTGTATTCTCTGACCAGATTGGTCTTTCACTTCAACTAATTGATTCAGGCATCATAAATATACGTTTGTTTGCCATCGTCCTTTTCCATTGACAGATGTCAACTGATTGGCGTTATTATGCGTATATGTTGTTATTTGCTCTTGCCCACTGCTGACGTCTACCTTCTACGTACGATTACCCTCCTTGTTAGACCCTGTAACTCCTTTTTCGAGCTCTAATAAGTATTCTGTCCATCATTAGGTAATTAGCTAACTCGTTTTCATGAAGGCTAAAATGAAGTTCATTACAAATATCACATTCATCATAATTAAAAAAGATTCGATTGCCTAAAGCTGCTGGAATAACATCTGCCTCCTTTTTAAAAGGCACATAGGAGGCCCTTTGACCGCAAAAAGGCAAATTCTATCTTGGTAATTCCCTATTTGTACATACGAGAGGTAACCACTTGTGGGAGCGATGCCCTTCACACTTTACCTGTTTTCTTGGATCTGAAAATCATGAAACTAATCGCAGCCAAAACCCACACACCAATGCCACCATAGAGCATTACCAAGCCAAAGCCGTGCACAAGAGCCTTATGGACCAAGGCTCCTGACGTATCTAGAGAGGACAGTTCTGGAAAACTCTGCTTGAGAGATGTAAAATTTCCGGCCGCTATTTTCTCAGCTAAAGTCCGCAATTTCGTTGTATTGAAAATCCCATGAAGTGCTCCCTTCAAATAAGACAAAATACCATTCTGCAAAATGAATCCCATAACAGCGATGTTAATAGCTAGACTGATCAATCTGGCACTCATGTCTATACCCGAAGCCATGCCTGCACGTGTAATCGAAACCGAGCCAGTCGTCGTGTTGGTTACAGGCGTGTTCGTCAATCCCAGCCCGATACCAGCCAGCAGAGAACCTGGAAGCATGGTTAGCCAGTTGGCGTTATCTCCTCCACTACCATATTTCATTAAAATGAAGCCCGTACCGATGATGAACAAGCCCGATGGAATAACTATACGCGGCTGATAACGGAGCGAAAGGCGCTCTGCCAAGGGAGGGATCACCAAGGTTGGCAGAGCATAAGCCAAGAGAGACAGACCAGCAGCTACAATGCCATAACCAAGACCGCTCTGAAAATAAATCGGCAGATAGATCATGAACGGCCAGAAACTGAAATTCATGCCGATAGAGCCAAGAAGAGCACCGGAAAAATTACGTATCTTGAATACGGAAAAGTCGAACATCGGATGGGCGCTAAGCGTTTCCGCAAAAAGAAAAATAATGAAGCTTATTGATGCTGCAACAAGAACGCCTATGGATACTACGCTAGTAAAGCCATGTTCGGTTCCTTGAGTGATAAAGTATGCCAGACCAAAAACCGTCAACGAAAGCGTGACGATGCCAATAATATCTAGTTTTTCCGCATGAGGATCGCTTGATTCATCCACACCGCCAAAAACAAGGATCAATGTGAGGATAGTCAGTGGGACGTGGATCAGGAAAACCCAATGCCAGTTTAATACGGCCACAATCATCCCCCCAATAATGGGTCCAAAACCAAGGCCGATACCAAATACGATCCCCCATACTGCAAAGGCTTTGCTACGCTCCCGCTCCTCCTGAAACCGATGCGAAAGAATTGCAATCTGGCAAATCTGCATTGCACCCGCACCCACACCTTGAAGAAATCGACTGATGATTAGAACCGATGTGTTTTGTGCCAAGCCACAAATCAAAGATGTAATACCAAACAAGACGAGGCTAATAATAAAAATACGTCTCCTTCCATAACGGTCAGCCAGCGTTCCCACTGCCATCAGAACCGTCGCACAGGCAATGGTGTAGGCGTTCATAATCCATTGCATATCCTTGAGGTTTCCATGCAGTACCTTTTCCAAGGTAGGCAGAATTACTGGCACACTGGAAATTTCGAGGCCAAACATTAGTGCGGACAAACATATCGCAGCCAATGCGATTATATTTTTGCTAGAATGGGAAATAGTCATTGAAAGTACCCTCCAATATAAACACGTACATATAACTCTTCTGTAATTACTTTATTTATTTCATATCTACTCATTGCTTGCCATCCTCTCTGACTTCTCATGTATAATTTACGTGTGTCTTATTATATAATTTATATCTTCCATTTTACATATCATATAAAATCAAATATTATAATTATGCTAAGTAATAAAAGCTATTTTCTTAAAAACACCTTAAATTTAAAGGAGCTTATTCAAATGGATCATGTAGATAAACAAGTACTCTTCTATCTTCAAAAACAGGCGAGGATTTCAATGACTGAGCTAGGCAAAAGCGTTGGGTTATCCCAACCTGCCGTAACGGAACGAGTTAAGAGAATGGAAGAGAAGGGAATCATCGAAGAATATCACACCGTTATTTCTCCTGAAAAAATTGGGAAGCATGCGACTGCCTATATGCTTTTTCAAACTAGAGACTGCTTGGCATTTCTTGATTATGTCCATGCATCTCCCCATGTTGCTGAGTGCCACCGCATAAGCGGAGAACATAGTTATTTATTAAAAGTTGTAACAGAATCCACACGCACGCTCGAGGAGTTCAGCAATCAGTGCGATAAATATGGAACCTACACCATCTTGATTGTCATGTCTTCACCGATCGATCATAGTCTTCTCATTCGTTCTCTCGAAGAAGCCAATAGAGCGGACTAATTCCAAGCTGAACTTCCAAAATCATAATCAAGTTCTATATCAACGGACGTTTACAGATATAATAAGGGCCTTAGTCCGAAGAAACTCAGGACCAAGGCCACTTATCTCATTTTTTTACTGTGGAGAATTTCATTTTAATCAATTCCTACGGTCCGATGTCATACAGATCAGAGGTTTTAACTACATATGCTTAATTTTAGATAATCATCTAATCGGTAATCGGACTATGTTCTTGTCCATTTCGGCAATCGGTACAAGTTCTTGTCCTTGGCTCGGGACACGAACTTGTACCGATAAAATAAAAAAGCCGCTAAAATAGCGACTTTGAATGGAACAATGTTCTTGTCCCGTGACATCTCTCTGTGAGATCCCTAATACCTTACCTATCATAGCCTTTTCGTTTTAAATTAAACCTATGCTATCAACACTCAACTTGCTCCGTCAATTAACATTTATGTTAAATTCTTAAAAGGGCAGAAATTAGTTAATCTGCTCTTTTCTTTGAAGGTTATTGTTTGTTAATGAGATAGGATTCATTCGTTCATTGTATATCCCCCTCATCATTTCTAATTTAGTGTCCATGTAGAAATTCTTAAAGGGTAAGACCACCATCGGCTACGATAATGGAACCTGTCATATAACTTGATCCATCCGAAGCCAGGAATGCAACGACTTGAGCGAGTTCCTCTGGTTCAGCAAACCGTCCAATTCTCATATTAGGGAATTCTTCTGGCATATATTCATTGTCTTGCAGCATTTGTGGAACAGCCGCTGTCAATGGTGTAGCTACACCACCAGGACAGATCGCGTTAACACGGATACCTTTTCTGACGTATTCAAGCGCAGCTGCCTTGGTTAAACCGGCAACGCCGTGTTTGCTGGCTGTATAAGCGGCCAAGCTGTGTTCAGCGCGAATGGCTGTTGTAGATGCAGTATTAATGACATGACCGTATCCTTGTTCGTCCATCACTCGAAGTGCATGTTTCATTCCGAGGAATATGCCCTTCAGATTGACATCGATGATTCGATTGAAGTCTTCTAGGCTCATGCTATGGAAACTTTGGAACTGTTGGATGATTCCGGCGTTATTAAAAGCTACATCAATTTTTCCGTACGTATTAACAGCTTGCTGGATATAATTTTGAACATCATCTTCTTTGGAAACATCGGCTTGTACAAAAATGGCTTCGCCATTTTGCTCCTTTACCAGCTCCAGTGTCTCTTGTCCTGTTGCAGTATTATAATCGACCAGAACCAGCTTGGCTCCTCTGGCTGCCATCAGAATGGCGCTTGCTCTTCCTATTCCACTACCTGCTCCTGTAATTGTAATGACTTTACCTGCCAGGGAATCAGATTGTTTGTTTGCAGCAACCGCAGGTTTGGTTTTCGGAGTTTCTCCTGACACAATTGAAATACCAGCCAAATCATTCTTTAAAGCTAGCAATGTAACTTCAGGAATATCCACTTGAGGAACCGCTACCAACTGATTTAGTGTGAAATTGGAAGCCATCTTAAATGTAGGAGCGTTAATAAACTCGGGTAGATGTTTAGTTAGAATTGCTACCGCCTCTTCATTATTCAGTAAATCCCCGATTTTAATATTTTCATTGTAGGCCATTATTCTTCATCCTCCGATACATGATGTGTGTAAAATATTAAATGATAGCATTACTATCATTTTGATTATTAAGATATCATTTATTGTCTACATTTGCAATTATCATTTGAATACTTGGTAAATTATCGAGGTGGAACGGGAACAAGCCGCAATTGATGATCCAACTGGATTGCTGCTGCTTCTGATAAGAGATCACCCCCAAAGTCAAGAATAGCTCGGAGAGGAACTTCCATTGCTTCTTGATTCGGCGATTCCCCAAGAACAGGTATTGCGGCTAAAATGACCTGTTTACAGACTTCATTTTTCCACAAAACACCCAGTTGTACATCCAAACTGTATTGATTAACAGAATCAACCTGAACGCTCTCTCGCTCCGAGGCGAATTCACCAAATATGCCTCGGAGCCAGCTTATACAAAGACGAAACCACTGCGCAACAGCCGGTTCGACCATGCTGCGTAACCCTCCTGAAGTATGAGGTCTTGCGAGCGATAAGCCATGTACGCCTTTGGTAAAGATATGCATCTCAAACGGGACATTTGCATGGTTAAGAGCTTCTGCAAAAGTCAAAGCGTTACTAACTGGAACCAATCGATCCTCGTACGTGTGAAATATGAACGTTGGCGGTGTTAACGCATCTACAGACTTATCGACGCCTGGTACCAGTACAGGGAAAATACGGCTCATCGATTCCACAATGCATGGATAACCAAGAATCATGGCATTGGGCCTAATCTTTCCCATAGTTCCTAACGCTGCCGCTAAGTGTCCAC
This sequence comes from Paenibacillus sp. O199, assembly GCF_001636635.1. NCBI lineage: Bacteria > Bacillati > Bacillota > Bacilli > Caryophanales > Paenibacillaceae > Paenibacillus > Paenibacillus sp. O199. The sequence continues at coordinate 261,709 of NZ_LGRP01000003.1, read as the reverse complement.
CAGCCGAGAAGCCACATACAGCTATTTTGTCTGGATCAATCCCCCACTTCGAACTATTCTCCTGAATCAATTCCAGTGCTTCTTCTGCATCATTCAAAGGTTTCGGAAATACAGCGTTCTGATTAATCGAATATTGTAACGTAAAAGCCTGGTACCCCTCCGCTAGAAAAGCCATCGCTATCGGTTCTGCCTCCCGCTCTGAACATGCTCTGTATGCCCCACCAGGTAAAATGAGAACAGCAGGTCGATTGCCCATGATAGACATTCCTTGTGAAGAATCCAATACATAAGCCGTTAGACTAACGTTCGAATTGGTGAGTTCAACCGTTGTTAACTTCATATATCCTCCTATATTTTCATTTATAGTATATTGAAGCGTTCTCAATTTAAATTTTAGCGGTTCTTCTTTCTTCGAGATCTTTAAGGACTTTAGGGAATTCTTTATCCAGTTTGTAGAAGAACAGACAGATTGCAATCACGACCATTACAACAATAGGTACATATATGTTTAAAGCAATAATAGCTTGTTTAACTGCATCACCTTGCTCGCTCGCCTGCTCCACGTAACCACCTAAGGCTAGAAACCATCCAATCATGGCTGCTCCCAAAGCAGTACCCACCTTGTTGCCAAAGGCATTAACACTATTCGTTAACCCAACCATTCTTTTATGGAACTTCCATTCTCCATATTCAATCGTATCCGTGGTGAGTGCTCCTCCAACTGCCATGAGAGGAATCGTACCCAGGGTTTGGAATACCGAACACACAAGTCCTAGCATAATACTCTCGGGTGCAATCAATCTAGCCGTTGCTCCAATCAAACCAATGATAACACCACCAAGAGCTGTGTTACGTTTGCCAAACTTTTTGATAAAGGGTCCCGACAAGCTAAAACCGATCACGACCGGAATGAGACCTATCCCTCCCATAATGGCAACCAGATTCACATCTCCCCAGATGTACTTGGCGTAATAGGTTCCTGCAGCGACACCTAATGCGAACAAAATATGAGAAAAGGTACCAACAGTGAACATCAAAAGCCAGTATTTATTGGAGATCAACATTTTCAAACCTTGGACTAGTGAAATTTTCTCCTGAAAAACGCCAAGCTCGTCCAATTGTACATTGTTATATTTCTCTCTGTTGGAGAAAAAGGCGATGAGTATTCCTGCCGCGGCCATGAATGCGAAAATCCCGGCTAATATAGTCCATTCCCTTCTGCCACCACCCATAGCGTTGACAATAGGAAGAAAAGCAATCGCCACAACCATTCCTGCTAAATAACCGCTACTTGATCTGATAATACCCATTAAAGATCTTTCATAGGTGTTGCGTGTAGTCAGGGCCATCAAACTTGAGTAGGGTATGAATGTAGGTGTATACACCATAATGTAAAATACCAGATTTGTTATAATGGCATATACAATTTTACCAGTGACGCTGATATCCGGAACTGAAAATAACAGTAACAACGATACAAACATCGGAATGCTCATCCAGAGTAGCCACGGACGTGCTTGCCCATACTTGGATTTAGTCCGGTCTACGAGCACGCCCATGCCCACATCTGCAACTGCATCAAGCAGTTTGGTAACCAATAGAACAGTTCCTACAATTGCTGCCGATACACCTACAACATCCGTGTAATAATACGTAATTAGTCCCAGCAATCCGCTTGAAATGTTCAGCCCAAACATTCCCATGGAATCTCCGATCAGTCTTTTAGTCGGAATTTCACGTTGAGGTTGATGAGGTGTGTCTGTGTGAGATGTGATCTGTTGGTCATTTACTGCAACTCCCATAGCTTTTCCCCTCCGATATACTCTTGATGGATACGTAATGAATCCGCTTTCATACTTATATTGTAAGATCCATACAGGAATACGGATATAACGCGTTGTTAAGATGAAATAACGTAATCCAAATACAATATCGGAGGTGAGTACCTTATAAAAAAAGAAGCCACGATAATTGTGGCTTCTCTTCATTCAATATGAATAAGTACGTTTATCATTTAATGTAAATCAGAACGAAACCGGGAAGTCTTTTAATCCGCGAATAATCATGCCTTGGCGCCATTCCAATGATTCCTCTGTTGTGTTCAGACGAATATCAGGCATTTTACGCAGTAACGCATGAATAGCAATCTCCCCTTCTAGTCTCGCTAAGGGTGCTCCAAGACAGAAATGTATGCCCTTTCCAAAGGCAATATGATTATTCACCTTACGTGTAATATCAAACGTATCCGGCTCGGGGAACTGCTGTGGATCACGATTTGCAGACGAAAACGAAACAAAGAGCATATCCCCTTGTCGAATATGTTTTCCGCCATACTCTACATCTTCAGTAGCCCAGCGTATGTTGCTCACTTCTGCCGGTCCGTTATACCGAAGGATCTCCTCCAGGGCTGGATGAATCAATTCAGGATCATTCAAGAGCAATTGCTTCTGCTCCGGGTTATCAAGCAACGCCAGCATACCGTTCCCGATCAGATTCACGGTTGTTTCATGGCCTGCAATGATTAGAACGAAGACAAGGGCATATAGTTCCTGCTCCGAAAGAACATCTCCCTCCTCCTCCACGCTGATGAGGTCGCTAATCAGGTCTTCCTGAAGATGTTGGCGTCTTTCTGTGATCAACACATGCAGATAGTCTACGAATGCCTTCATGACCTCATCGCTCTTCTCGTTCATATGTGGATTGTTGAATCCCTCCATGATGGTATTGGACCACTCCTGGAATTTGTCCTGATCCTCTAGAGGAACCCCCAACATTTCACATATAACCATGATCGGAAGGGGAAAAGCATAATCTTCGATCAGATCCAGTTCCCTTTTTCCACTCGCCAGTACCTTGTCAAGCAATTCATCGCTTATTTCTACAATTCTACCGCGCAGGCGCTCAATCATACGGGGTGTAAAAGCTTTCTGTATCAATCTCCGTAGACGGCGGTGATCCTCCGGATTCACACTAAGCAAATTACGAGAAATGATCTCTTGATGTGGCGGAGCTGCCCCCTCAACATTTCCCATGAACGGAGGATTCGTCACAAAGCGTTTATCCTGAAAAATCTCAACGGCGTCTTCGTAGCGAGTAATCATCCATGCAAAGTGACCACTGGGCAAAGGAAACCGATGCACCGGATCTTCGTTTCGCAGCTCCTTGTAGACCGGAAAGGGATTATTTATAAACGATTGATCAAGAAAATCAACTCCCGACTTCGAATGTCCCTTGTTGCCATTGGTAAACATTACAACGCCTCCCGAATATATGATAGTTTGTATATCAATACAATATTGATTCTATCATTACCGAATACGACTTTCAAATTTTGTAATCTTACGTACCCTGCTACACTCACTGGTCAAGCTGAACCATCGCCAACTTGCGATCAAGTTCATCCAACTGTTCTTCAGGTGCGCTGAAGGATGGATAACTGGCCAATTCACGTATACTCGCTTCTCCCATTGGTCCAATGGTTTCTGGATTCAACGTAGCAAAAACTGGTGAAAATCCGCTTAAAGCTTCGCGGCCTCCCTCATTACGAAGCAAGTCATTGAGTGGAGTGTGTGTGCTAAGAATTTTCTTGTATACTTTGGATGGAGCATAGCTTACTTCATACGTACCACTACTCACTTCAATTATGGTATTCTCTTCTTCCTGTGTGACAGGTAATCCGGAATCTGTAAGGATAACACCGTTCAGGGTCACATTCTCCATTTGAGCATGTGGTAGTTTTATCGTAGCTGTTGCATTGAACGGTATGGAGAAGCTGAAGAACAGATTCCCTTGCTCGTTGAATTTCCATTCGCTCTTATACCGTCCTGCTGCCGTATCTACATGAGCTTTAACCCATTGGATTCTGAAATCAGGTAGAGGTGCCAGTAAAGCATGACGGAATCCTGGATTATCCTCGACGGGATTGATTCCTGCCATATTCCGATACATCCATTCTGCAACCGCTCCATAAGCATAATGATTGAGCGAGTTCATGCCATCTCCGCTGATTTTCCCATCCGGAAGAATAGAGTTCCAGCGTTCCCAGATCGTTGTCGCCCCCATATTGACCGCATACAGCCAGCTTGGATAATCATCATTCAGCAGCAGTGTGTATGCAATGTCGTTGCTTCCATGCTCTGACAGAACCCGGTTCAGATAGGGTGTTCCGACAAAGCCTGTTCGCAAATGGTTCTGGTCTTTGCGCAGACGCATGCGGATGTCTTCCTCAATCCGCGGAGTGTGTTGTTCTGGCACCAGATTCATAAACAAGGCAACCGCATATGCCGTCTGCGTATCTACAGCGAGACGTCCATTGCTGGTAAAGAATTCATCCTTTATCGCTGCTCTAACCTCTAGTGCCAGTTGCGCATAGGTCTCCACGAGGTCTCCATGTCCCAGAACTTTGGCTGCCTTCGCTACAATATCTGCTGAATAAGCGTAATACGCTGAAGCCACAAAATGATTATCCGTTCCCCCCATTGGAGAATCGGGATTACCCCCATCCAGTGCAAGCCAGTCACCAAAATGGAAACCTACTGTCCATAACCGTTTGCCGCCTGATTCATCATCGGTACGTTTGATGAAGTCCACCCATGCCTTCATGCTGTCAAATTGTTGCTCAAGAATACCCTTATCTCCAGAGTGAACGTAACTGTTCCATGGAATAATGGTGGCTGCATCGCCCCAAGCACTAGACCCACCGCCTTGCACTCGGCCAACGGGGATCACCATGGGTACCATACCTTCCCGATCTTCCTGTTCCATCCATAGATCATAACCATACTTACTGAAGAAAGCATAGGTATCCATGTTGAAATTAGCAGTACCAGAGAAGACCTGTGCATCACCTGTCCAGCCCATTCGTTCATCCCGTTGCGGACAATCTGTAGGTGTATCCAGGAAATTTCCTTTTTGACCCCATAGTGCATTCTCATATAGACGGTTGATTCCTGAATGGCTTGTCTCCAAATATCCGATGCGGTCCATATCCGAGTAAACAACACATCCTGTAAAATCGTCCAAGTCCAACTTACCAATCCAACCCTCTACTTTGATATATCTGAAGCCGTAGAAGGTAAAGTAGGGTCGAATGATGGCTTCATTGCCATCTGATGTATACGTATATTCCGCCTTGGCCGATCTAAGATTCTCCCGATAGAAATTACCATCCTGAAGTACTTCGCCATATTGTAAATGAATGACTGATCCACGCGGTGCCTGAGTGCGAAATTGTAGCCAGCCGACCATGTTTTGTCCCATATCAATGACGGTCTCCCCAGCTGGGGTGGTGAGGACCTCGATCGGTTTTAATGTTTCCTTGATCACAACGGGGAGACTCTTTCTAGCCATCAGACGCTCGTAGCCTAGATTCGTTTCTTTGACTGGATATTCCTCAGAAACATCCAGAGTAGCATCATAAATTTCTCCATCATAGATGTTACTATCCAACACCGGGGAGCGGGTAGCTCGCCAGGACGTATCTGTTTTAAACACGACTTCGGTACCATCTGTATAGGTAATAATGATTTCGGAAATCAGTGCAAAATGGTCTCCATACAGCTCCCCTGTTGTATCGCCTTCAAAGCCAAAGCGACCTTTGTACCAACCGTTCCCGAGGCCTACATCAACCGTGTTTGTACCAAGCTGTAGCATATCTGTAATATCGTAGGTCTGATACTGCAACCATTTGTGATAGGCATTATAATGGGGAGCCAAATATTCATCTCCAACCTTGGCGCCATTAAGCGTCATCTCGTAAACACCCAGACCACATACGTAGGCACGGGCTTGTACCACTGAACCCGCAATTTCGAAACTTCTTTTCAAGACAGGATGGACTGAACTGTCCAGTTCAGGGGTGATCCACTGAGCTGTCCACGCCTCTTCCTGCTTTGCGGTTTCAAACCAAGCTGTCTCACTGATGGCATCTTCACCACGTTCGTTCCAAACCCGTACTCTCCAGTAATATCGGGTCCTTGGAGCTAACGTCAGAGACGGTATATATGCGAGTGAATCAATGTCCTCTTTTTTACCACTGTCAAAAACGATGTTAATGAAGGCTTCATCCAGCGCTATTTCTATTTGTGCAGCAATCTGTTTAGTTGCCGTAGTCTCCGTAACAACATAAGACAAGCTTGGATATTCTATTGCGAATCCTAACGGATTGGATACATGATTTGTTTTTAAATTTGTGATTTTCATGACTTTACCCTCCATTATCGTTGAATACGTTCTCACAACTTTGTTCTGCATTATTGAGATTGGATTGACCTGTACCACTCGTTCACTTCGTCCGTCATTTGTTTTCCGCCAGATTTGAGCCATTTCTTAACAAAATCATCAAAAGCCTCTATAGGCTGCTCGCCATAAATAATAGAATTAAAGGTATCCAACTCCATCTTTTGCAGATAGGTGTTCCTTGATCGCATTATTTTCGTCGCCGGTCCTTGAAACAGGTTTCGTTGGTCTATTTTTTCCTGAGTCGCCTCAACAACGTCTGCCTGTGTAACCGGCAACTCATCCGGGTTGTTCGGGTCTACCCCCATGCTGAAAAAGACGGCTCGATCATAAGCATTCAGTTGTTCACCCTTGCCTAGTTTTAAAATGGCGTCTTTAAATCGTGAGGGGTAGCTTGCATATTGGCTAAACAATGTATATTTGGAGGTATTTACTTTTCCTCCTGGAATTGTACTGCTCTCACTGTTAATAGATCCATCCTGTTTCAGAACATAGTCATACCCGTTTTGATAGGCGCTAAGAAAGAACGGATCATCGGTTACAGTTGCTTCATATAAATAGTTCTGGTATTTAAAAAATGCCTGTAACGCTTCTTCAGAAATGTCTTTGCTAATAAGGAGAGCAGCACTGTAAGAATTGCCCGCCAGTCTCCCTGCTGTTCCATCAGGACCCGTTGGTATCGGATTAGGAATAAATTCTGCTTGAGAATCTCTAGCTATGAGCTGCTTCACCGGATAGTCAGCAAACCATCGTGGTCCTGCAACAATTCCGACCTTGCCGGCAATTACGTTTTCGTTAACTTGACTGAAATCTTGTAATGCAACGTTGTTTCCCATATATCCTTTGCTTTGCCATGATCTCAGTCTCAACAGTGCTTTTTTGATCTCCGGTTGAATGCTGCCGTACATCAACTGTCCCTTTCCATCTTCACCCCATATTTCAGGAAGGGCTCCATAAGCCCCGAATACCCATGAGATATCTCCTGTTGGGGAAGCCAGATACTGATCCTTGATGGCAAAATCAATGCCGTAGGTATCTTTTAACCCATTCCCATCCGGATCATCATAAGTAAAGGCTTTCATGATTTGTTCGAGTTCATCCAGATTACGCGGGGCTTCAAGTCCCAGTTTATCCAGCCAATCTTTACGGATCCATAGTACAGCTTGTGAAGCTTGTTCAGTAATAATGGGGATCGCCATTCTTTTACCATTTTCAATGAACGGTTGCCAGGCTTCAGGAACTTCTGCCATAGCCGCTTTCCAGGTGGGAGAGGCGTATTGATCAAAGGCTTCTCCCGCATCCAATACCTTTCCTGAAGTCAGGAACTGATTCGTCGTATCCATGACTTTAGATGAAAATACATCAGGAAGTGGGTCATCGGAAGACAAAATTAATCTAAGCTTCATATCGTAATCCTCCACCGGAGCACTCCATTGTGTGCGAATATCCACCCCCAATGTCTTCTTGGCCCAACGTATATGTACGTTATCGGACGCCGTTTCGCTGTTTTTGTATACGGTGGTTGGTTCATCCATCTTCACGGTGGTTAGGACGACTTCATGTTTAACAGATTCCTGTTGAGGAGTTGTTTCATCACATGCCGTCAATAGAGCCAAACAAAGGACGGACAGAAGCAGGGATTTTTTCCTCCAGCTCATATTCAAAATTCTCCTTCATCTATTTCATCTTAATCATATCGTGACAACTATGGGATCGAAATAACGCTATTTCAACATTCCATAATTCAATCTTAACTTACGCTTCTATTACTCTTTGTTTCACTTGTGTTTCTCCTTTGGTCGCCCTACAATGAGATATATTTACATCATTGGCAGGGGGAATAGCGGTGTGAAGCAGAAGTACAGAACATTCCTGAACATGGTGGCAATTACTTTGATTATGCTTGCAGCAGTATTAATCATGTACACCTTCTCTGTCCAGTCCAGCTTGGATACAGTCAAAAAAGATATTGAGGCCAACAACCTTAATCGGGTTCAATTTGTAGTAAATACACTCGACCAGAACATAGATCGGTTAAATATGCTTGCCATTACACTGGAAACGGATAATACAATTGCTCTCCTTCAATCGATCGACGTCATGAGTGCATTTGAGCAAGTTCAGCTCATTCAGAATGTTGAGGCCAGAGTGAAACTTCAAAGTCTTTCGGAAGGATGGAGTAACAAAATATCCATCTACTCCATCCTCCTCAATCAATGGATTGTATCTTCGGAAAATCAGATGCAGTCTCCTGAGAATGATTCACCACAGTCAGGGTGGAAAATCGATCCTGTTTCAGGGGCATTTTATAAATACAAGACGAATTCCGAGCTAATTATGCGAATGGAGTTCCCTCGGGGCAATCTGGAGGAACTTGTAGAAAACTCACATCAGGGAGAGAATGAGGCCGTATTCTATCATCCGAATCAGGGATCCATTACTCGCAAAAACGCAAATCCCTTGACCTCCCTTATTTTAGACCAAGTCGTCACTAATCTTAAGCCTGCTTCCGGTACCGAGACAGTCTCCGTTAACGGTTCTGACTATATCGTCAACTATGTTTATTCGCAACAACTTGAATGGTATCTTATTGACTTTATGCCTCTGGATAAGGTGTTGCAACCCATTAAAACCAGCCAAATCTGGTTCTACTCCGCCTGTGTAATGCTATTTATGGCAGGGTTGACAATTATCATTGTTCTCTTTCGGAAAGTTCAGATTCCTATACTGGTTCTTCTGAAGGGAGTTCGACTGCTGAAGCATGCTGAATTCTCTTATCGGATTAAGAGGCAGAGCGGCAATGAATTTGATTATTTGTATGGACAGTTCAATGACATGGCCGAACAGATCGAAGACTTGATCGAGAAAGTATATAAAGAAAAAATCATAGCACGAGAAGCTGTGCTCAAGCAGTTGCAGGCTCAAATCAATCCGCATTTCCTTTATAATTGCCTGTTTTTCATCAATAACATGACGCGACTTGGCAACGAGGAAGCCGTTACGGCCATGACCCAGAATCTTGCGGAGTATTTCAGATATACGACCCGCCTGAATGAACCAATGACCCGTTTGGAAAAAGAACTGGGTATCGTCCGGAATTATCTTGAAATTCAATGTCTGCGTATGGAACGACTCTCCTATCATATCGAACTGCCCGATGATCTCAGTTCTATTCCAATTCCAAAGCTGCTTGTCCAGCCTCTGGTGGAAAACAGTATTATCCACGGAATTGAAATGAAGCGTGATTCAGGTTATATACAGGTTAAGGTAGAACGGACCGAACGAGGTATCCTTCTTACTGTTGAAGATGATGGAACAGGGATGACACTTGACGAGATCAACTCCCTTATGGTTAGACTTGCCGAACCTCCTGTAGATACCATAGGTTGTGCCCTGTGGAACATCACTGAACGTCTGCGTATTCATGATCCTGTTCATTCAGGTATCCAATTGGATCAAAGTCCACTCGGCGGTATGCGGGTGAGAATTCACTGGTCCCTTCCCACAAATGATCGAGAACTTGAATAATAAAGTCTATACAAAATGCCTCATACATCACTTGAATTTTGATGTATGAGGCATTATTGATTTTTAATTGACAGAAAAGTGTCATGTTTGTTAGCATAGTCTGAGTTAAATCGAACAAGGAGGTTTTTCCAATAGAACCCCGGCAAAGGCTTGAAAACGAGCGCAGCGATCTAAAATTGAAGCGGCGCACAAGTATTATTGAAGCAGCTCAAATCGTTTTTTTCAATAAAGGTTTCGAACAAGCAACGATGCAGGAGATCGCCGCTGAGGCGAGCTTGGGCGTCGCTACCATATTCCGTTATTTCCCCAAAAAAGAACAGTTAATTGTTGCGGTCGCTTCCGAAATTGTTCAATCCGAGATCGAAGTGTTCGAGGGCATTCTACACGATCAAGGAACCTGTTATGACAAGCTGGAAAGAATCTTTGATACACTTATTTTCTTCCAACAGGCGGAACATCAACGGAACTCGAAATTAATTGAGGCATTCGAATGTTACGTCTCCATGTCGAAGCTTCCTCTGGACGATATGGAAATCTATCAGGCCAATTATAATAAATTGATTACCCTGTTTACCGAGCTTGCGGAACTTGGTGAACAGGACGGGTCCTTGCGGACGGATGGCAATACTCGTGAAACCATTAATACCATGATTAATGTGTTTGGAAACTTTTCCAAAAAGATGGCGATGTTGAACGGTATTGATGCATTCCAGACCCAAGTAAATGAAGTGCAGCAGTTCAATATCCTAAAAAAACTGTTCCTTGATCATTTGAGAGCCTGAACAAGAGGCTCCGACTTCAGGATAAAACTGATTGCCAGACTATGAGGACCACTGTGAGAGCATATGGAGCAGCCGCCTTCGATGATGTGTACATTGCGAACAGAGGTCTCTTCTAGAATCATGTTGCGTATCCACTCCGCAGTTTCCTCTTCCAGTGTCTGGGCAATAATAATCTGGTCGTGATCAATGCGATGGATATGGCTCAAAATATCCTGTAAAAGTTTCTTAACAATTCTCTCCTTGCTTCCCCTGTATTTCACTCCGGAAAGAACCTTTCCATGTCTAACATATAAAATGGGACGAATTCGAAGCATACTTCCTAGCATATGTTGAATGCTGCTAACCCTGCCTCCCTTGTGAAGATAATCGAGATTATCAACGAGCACATTTAACTGGATTTCATGCCGCGCTGTCTCAAGCCATTCGGCGATCGCAAGGGCACTTTTTCCTTCTGAAGCCATTTCCGTTGCTAAAAGTACATTCATGGCTGTCCCGGCGGATACATTCAGTGAATCTACAACCGTTACCCGTCCTGCGGGGAACTCTCTTGCCGCCACCATGGCGTTCTGATACGTCGATGATAGATGAGAGGACATACTGATAAACAGTATATCCTCTCCGTTCTCGATGACCGGACGGAACACTTGAATGAAATCTGCAGGCGGAGGTGCAGCTGTCTTCGGCAATTGGTCGTATATCTCAACCAAATTGTACATGTCTTTTGCATTGATTTCTTTTCGATCAACATAGGACGTGTCCTGAAAAACAATATATAAAGGTACAATTCCGATATTATATTGGTCCATCCAATCCTGTGGGACATCCGAGATACTATCTGCAAAAATGCGTACTTTCGACATGCTACGCCTCCCCCTAACCTGATTTCTCTTTACTCATCAAAGTTGAACTTTCCGATTCTTCATCTTTTTTCGATGAAATGGAGGTATCGATAGAATGAGTATCCTTCATCACGGATTCTCCCTCCACATCAATATTAGGAAGAATTCGATCCAGCCACTTCGGCAAATACCAGGCGCTTCGCCCTAACAGGGTCATCACCGCCGGGACAAGCGTCATCCGAACGATGAATGCATCTACCAAAATACCAAAGGCAAGTGCGAGTCCCATGGATTTGATCATGGCATCTCCGGCAAAGATAAAGCTCGCAAAGACGGCGATCATAATCAATCCTGCGGCAGTTACAACAGGACCACTATGAGTAATACCACTTCGTATTGATTTCACTGCATCTCCCGTATGGTTATAATCCTCTCTCATGCGGCTTACCAAAAATACTTCGTAGTCCATAGCAAGTCCGAAGAGAATACCTGTAACCAGAATTGGCAGGAAGCTCAGTACCGGCCCTGGTTCGGGAATGCCAAATAAATTTGCCAGATAGCCATCTTGAATGACCAAAACGATGACGCCCAGGGTTGATCCAAGGGTGAACAGGAATCCAAGTACGGCTTTGATTGGAACCAGAATGGATCGAAAAACCAGCATGAGCAACACGAAGGCGAGACCTACAATCAATATTGCAAATTTCGGCAATGCTTCATCGAGTTTCTCGGAGATATCAATATTGACTGCCGTTCCCCCGGTAACCATAATTTCGACGTTATTATCTTTCATCACCTGTTCCGCTTCTTCACGAATAGATTGAACCAATTCAGTCGTTTTGATATCATGAGGACCCGTCTCGGGTAACACCGTAATGATTGCGGCCTTCCCGGAAGGACTCGGAATTAAAGGATAGACACTTGCCACATCAGGCAGATTTTTGATATATGAAGTTGCTTTGGCAATATCCGCTTGTGGATCTTCCGTTTTTGCTGTTCTAGCAACTACAACCAGTTGACCATTAAATCCTTCTCCAAAGCCTTCTGCAAGCAGGTCATACCCTCGACGCTCGGTTGTCTCCGTGGATTTTAATCCGCTATCCGGCAGACCAAGTTGCATATGCAGGAATGGAATTGTACAAACGGTCAATAAAACGATGCACAGGATGGCAGTGAGCCAAGGTTTGCGCGTTACAATCTTGCCCCAACGATTCTCTGTTCCCTCTGCTTTTTTGGGACCAGACCATTTCCGCAGCCATTTGTTCTCCCGTGCCGGACTAATTCGATCTCCTGCAACTGCCAATACGGCAGGAACAAAAATGACAGCAATTAATACTGCTACGAATACACTTACAGCTGCCGCCAATCCCATCATGGTTATAAATGGAATCTGTACTACTGACAGACCGACCAGGGCGATAATAACGGTTATTCCTGCAAAGACAACGGAGCTACCTGCTGTTGCATTGGCTTGAGCAATGGCTGTATTTCGCTCAAATCCTGCTGCCAGTTGTTGACGATACCTGGACATGATGAACAGAGCATAGTCGATCCCTACAGCCAAGGCCAGCATAACAGCCAGTGTAATGGAGAATGAAGCCATAGAAACTACATTTGAGCCAATGACGATAATCATCATTCCTATACCGAGTCCTACAACTGCGGTTAGGATCGGTAATCCTGCTGCGAGAAACGATGTGAATGTGAAAGCAAGGATCATGAACGCAATCAGAACCCCGATGACTTCAGAAGTACCTCCTATCTCAAGCTCAGAAAAAGCTACACTCCCTGCAAGTTCCGTTTGAATTCCACGATCCTGCAGTCTCTCTACAACACCAAGAACATGTTCTTTGGAATTCTCTGTTACTTCATTGGCTGGCTGACTGTATGTAACATCAGCATAACCAATCTTCTTGTCTGCACTTAACGTACCGGCGTCATACGGACTGACGATAGATGTTACCGATGAATCCGATTGAACCACTTTTAATGCTTCTGTAATCCATTTTTTGTTCGATTCCGATTCCAGTGTTGCCTTTTCAGACTTGAACACTAACCTGATCTGTCCACCATCACCGGAGGATGGAAATTCTTCATTCAATATTATTCCAGCCTGTTCCGATTTGGTTCCCGGAATGGTCATCTCTCCTGTAAAGGACGTTCCCAAGCCAAGACCCAAGGCGGCCACAAGCAGTAAAAGCATCAAACCTCCTGCGATTACCATTTTCCTTTTTCTTACCGACCACTCACCGAGTCGAAATAATAATTTTGCCATATTCTTTTGACGTCTCCCTTCTTTGCTACAAATCTGGGCTATCTTGATGTTGGACAACCTCGTGAATTCATCATATCTAAAACTGAACAAGAAAAAACGTACATAAGGGCATGCCCTTGATGTACGTTTGGGAAGCACCAAAGGGCGCTTTTAGTACTCGCTGACCATTGATATGGAAAATAATATATCAATTTAAAATGTATTTACAAATGTAAGATGCCCTTTTCCACGGATACAGCGACAGCTTCCGAACGTGAATCTACGCCCAGTTTGTTATAGATATTGGTCAACTGTGCCTTAACGGTTCGTTCCGCCATACCCATATCAAAAGCAATGTCTTTGCTGCGAAGGCCCCGGGCCACTGCCTGAAGAATGATTAATTCCTTCTCAGTCAACGATAGTGCGTTTTTCGGTTTCTCTTCTACCGCGGACTCGTCCCGATATGCAAATACTCTGGCGGTTATTTCAGGCTGCAGCAGTGTCTCCCCACGCAGAGCAGACTCCAGTGTGCGGAACAAATTCTCTCTGCTTGTATCCTTAAGTAAATATCCTTTGGCTCCCAATCGCAGCCCATTGATCATAAGTTCGTCCTCATTATATGTGGTCAAAATAATTACGGGAATCTGTATGTTTTTTTCGTTCATGATCTTCAAAGTATCCAGTCCACTCAATCCTCCGGGCATATTCAGATCCATCAGAATGACGTCTGGTTTCAGCGCTTCCATCTGTTCCAACGCTGCGTTTCCTTCCTCGGCTTCTCCGACAACATCGTAGTTGTCATCGGTCCCCAGGATTAATTTCATGCCCTCACGTACAACCCAATGATCATCTACAATCAGAACTTTATGCTTCATTATTTCCCCTCCCATACTATACAGGTACAGACAGCTCTATTGTAGTACCTTCATTGTTGCTCTCAATATGAATTTGCCCGCCTATAAGCCTAGCACGCTCATGAATACCGATCAGGCCGTAATGTCCTGTCTCTTTACCAATTTTTCCAATGTTAAAACCTCTTCCATTATCCTTAATAACCATGTGAAATTGTTGATGATTATCCCAAATGTTTACGGATACACTACTGGCCTGCGCATGACGTGCCACGTTGGTCAGTGTTTCACTCAACATATGCAATACATGCTCCATTTTAGCTCCGGACAGAACAGATTTTATGTTAAATTCCAAATTGACATCAACTCCTGTCGCTAATCTAAAGCGTTGCAGTTGATCATGAATCGCCTCGTTAAAGTTGACGGCAGGTGTAGCTCGGGTTCTTAGATCGTCAATCGCTTTTCTCGCATCGCCCAGTGTCTGTCTGGCCTGTCCCATGGATGACAGAACAATCTCATGAGCTCGGTCGATGTTCCCTCGGCTCAGATATGCGTCTATCGCTTCCAATTGCATAATTAGTCCGGCTTGCCCCTGAGCCAACGTATCATGCAGATCCCTTGCCATTCGTTGACGCTCGTTGGCCAGCGTCAGCTCTTCCACCTTCTGGTGGGTCAGTTCCAGATCACGCAGAAATGTCTGCGTACGAACCCTGGCATTAACCTGCCGATAGTAAAGGAGCGCATACGCCATAACAACGACAATCATAAGCATAAGTAACGGGATAAACAATGCAAGATCCTGTACATTCTTGATCCACAAGGTGATCAGGCAAAAGAAAAGATACAGCACAAAAGCTACAAAAACCACCTTTTTGGTTTCAAAAAAAATAGCTACGCTTTGCCCTATTAATACAGGAATCAAGCCAATAAGTATGACGGGAAGCCCATCGGGCATGATGATCGAGCTCCCAAAAATAAGGCTTCCCTGGATCATTAGATACAGTGCTCTGGAACGGTTGATAATATCGTTCACACGCCAGTATAGATACATGTGAATGACCATAATCATTATAAAAAACAAGGTGGGCACCAGGAGGGGAACAGACATAGTTTGTAATGCGACAGTGACGATGGTCACCAGTACGGTCCATATGATAATGGGAAGACGGGAGGACGTAATCTTGTCATAATCCTCATCCATACTTGATTGAAGGAAGCCGGGGTGGTTGGACATATTTTTCATGGAATCACCTCTCATCCAGTCATTATATTACGGATTGTCTATGGGTTATATGTACTTTAGTGCATGCCCTTTCGTACATCATTAACTTGCTATGTAATAATAGTATAAGAAAATCGCCCATAAGTCATTCTTATGGACGATTCCACTTTGTCTACTGCTTTTTAGTTCATCTACTCTTTACTGGCGCACGGCTGCATTCAAGCCTGCAAGAAGCTGTGAGAGTAACTCTTCTGTAAGTGCTCCCCCCGTAAAAGGAATAAGAGCTCGCAGTGGCATATAACGCATGGATGCTTGAATCATCTCTGAAGAGACTGCATCTGAGTGGGCATTTTCAGCACCTTGTGGAGCAAATCCGTGCAATTGTCCCAGTACAGCCATGGTTTTCGGATTAGAGAGTAATTCTCCCAGGGCTGTGTTACGGTCGTAGACTGGAATGATTTCAGGTGAAGTCGATTCTACATGAACGGTCTTTTGCAGGATGATTTGACGAGATGAAGAACCGATCAGGAGATCATACTCACCACTCTCAACATGCCAATCCTTCAAGTCAATATTGTAATACGCAAAGCTTCGTTTATCTAAAGTAAAAGTAACAGTCTTCTCTTCATCCGGCTCAAGAGAAACCTTGGCGAAACCTTTCAGTTCTTTTTCAGGACGGCTAACGGTTGTCTGCCGATCATGAACATATAGTTGTACCACTTCTTGACCATACCGTTGCCCTATGTTTTTCACGTTAACCGTAACAGTGATTATATCTGTATCCTTGAATTCCGTTTGGCTTGCGTTCAGCTGTGAATACTCAAATTGAGTATAGCTCAAACCATAACCGAAGGGGAATAAAGGTTCAATATCTTTGCCGTCATAATAGCGATAACCCACATAAATGCCTTCTCTATATTCGACCCGATCCCCATCACCAGGGAAGAACAGCGAAGATGGATTATGCTTTAAGGATTGCGGGAAAGTCTCTGCGAGCTTCCCACTGGGATTAACTTCTCCGAATAACAGATCAGCGATTGCTCCTCCTGCAGCCTGTCCACCCAGGTACGCTTCAAGTACAGCTTTTGCATTGTTAAGCCAAGGCATAACAATAGGTGAGCCATTGCTGAGCACAACCACCACGTTAGGCTGGACAGCAGCAACGGCTGTTATAAGTTCCTGCTGGTTCACCGGAATATCCAGATGTTCTCGATCATATCCCTCGGACTCATAGCGGTCTGGCAGACCAATGAACAACACGGCGACATCAGCTGCTCTTGCGGATTCAACTGCTTCGGCTACCAAAGTCGGAGCACTCTCATCAGAGTTGAGGTTGTAACCCGACTTATATGTTATTGTTGCGTCAGATCCAGCTAGCTGGACCATCTGTTCAAAGGCACTATCCAGCTTGGTTGGTTTGATATGGGAACTGCCCCCGCCTTGATATCTAACTTTGTCCGCTAACTCTCCGATGACAGCAATGTTGCCTTGTTTTTTTAGCGGGAGAATTTGATGTTCATTTTTTAATAGAACCATCGTTTCACTTGCTGCTTCTCTGGCAATCTGATGATGTTGTTCCTGGTCGTAAGTGGTATCGGGACGGCTGTTATCCACCGTTTTGAAAATGATGCCCAGCAGTCTTGCCACTGCCCGATCCAGCTTCTCTTCGGATAACTCACCACAGTTCACTGCATCAATAATTTGTTTTGGGCCTTCACCGTTGGACGAGGGCATCTCAAGCTCCAGCCCCGCTGCGATACTTGGCGCAATTTCACTCACCGCAGACCAATCCGTGACAACAAAACCTTCATGACCCCATTCTTCCTTCAGGATAGTAGTGAGTAAGTACTCATGCTGGGAAGCATACGTTCCATTGACCTTATTATATGAAGACATAACCGTCCATGGCTGTGATTGTTTGACTGCTTTCTCGAATCCGGTCAAATAGATTTCTCTTAATGTCCGTTCATCCAAAATGGCATCTGTCGTCATGCGGCGATGCTCCTGGTTGTTTACCGCAAAGTGCTTCAGAGACGTTCCGACTCCCTGACTCTGAACACCTGTGATATGAGCAGCGGCCAGTTCTCCAGTCAGATAGGGGTCTTCGGAGAAATATTCGAAGTTGCGTCCGCAAAGTGGGGAACGCTTGATATTTGCCCCTGGGCCGAGCAGAATGGCTACATTTTCTGCCTGTGCTTCTTTTCCGATCGTCGCTCCTACAAGTTGAACAAGGTCACGATTCCATGAACTGGCCAGGCCAACGGCTGAAGGAAAACAGGTTGAAGGAACACTCTCGTTCAAACCCAGATGATCTGACTCGCCTGCTTGCTTACGCAATCCATGAGGACCATCTGTCATCATGATCGAAGGAATTCCTAACCTTTCTACAGCTTGTGTAGTCCAGAACGTACTTCCTGAGCATAACTCGGCTTTTTCAGTCAAGGTTAATTGCTTTACCAGTTGTTTGATGTCACGATTCATCTTCTATACACTCCTTCATCTCCCGGCAGGTCTCCTCATGAACAGCAGATCCTTGTATGTCCCACCGCGCGTTTAAGCTTTCATGTCTATACTACGGGAAAGAAAAAATGATTGAAATATCTCTTTCTTAAGGTTGCATAACGCAATCTGAATGATAAGGATATCTAAAGATGAGTATCGTTATCTTAAGATCGGAGGTGATTGGAGTGCTCATCCATTGAAATGAGTCCACCTCCACTCTACAATAAGTGGTACAGTCAACTTTGTTGTGAGAGGGGGAAAAACTATGTACGATTTATTAATTGTGGATGACGAGAAATCAGTAGTTGATAGCCTGGCATTGACCATCCCCTGGGAAGAACACAGCATCCAGGAAGTACACAGAGCATATTCTGCCGCTGAAGCTTTGGACATTGCGTCCAAACACGCGATTGATATTATGATTACGGATATTCGTATGCCTGAGATGGATGGTCTTGAACTGATTTTGGAGATTAGAAAGTTTTCTCATAAAATACGTTGTATTATTTTATCGGGTCACGATGAATTTGAATATGCCCAAAAAGCAGTCCAGTATCAGGCAACGAACTATCTTCTCAAGCCGATTGATACCGATGAATTGATTCATTCCGTAACGGCTGCGATACAAGATATCGAGCACGAATGGGAAGAAATCAGCTCTTTTCAACAAATACAGCATGCCCTTCACGCCAATTCGCCATTGCTTCGGAACCAGCTTCTCAATGATCTTCTTCAGAACAAAGCCATGAGCGATCACATTCTTGCAGAGCGGCTGGGTATGCTGAATCTCCCGTTTAGATCGGCCGATCCGTTCAAGATGATGGTCATTCGAATGGAGGAAGAATTCTCCGGCTATGATCTCCGATCTTTATCGCTGTTAGAGTACGCCGTCTCCAATATAACGGAAGAGGTATTTCAGAATCCTTTTAAATTATGGCACTGCATTACGGATCAGGGTTACCTTGTGTTCCTGATAAAAAATAATGACCGTAACGTACTCGACTCGGTAGATTCCTATGCGATCAGACTGCAAAATAATGTACAAAAGTTCCTGAAGGGTGCAGTATCGATATGTTTGAGTAAAGAGCATGCCTTTCCTGAATCTGTATCAGAGCTGTACATGGCTTCCGTGTCTGCCATCAACCGCAATGTTGGCGAAAACAAAAGTTATTTCATTACTTTAGACAAAAAAGACACCGAATCTCATGAACAACAAAATTTGATTAATCTGCACGAGCCCCCTTTGTTGCCCAATCTGCTGGAATCGGGGAACTGGGACGAGGCGGTCAGCAAAATTGCCAGAATATTATTTTTGAATGATGCCAGAAGAGAGCTTTCGCATGATCAATTATTTATGGTTCTGCTCTATCTGTCTTCTACGTTTTCCATATCCTTTAAGTCACAGGAAGCAACGGTTGAGGAGCTTCTTGGCGAAGAGTTTGATGTTCTAATCAGAAAGAAAAGCCAATTATCCAGCCAACGAATATATATATGGGCAGAGAAAATGATTGATCTGCGTCGGAAAAAGACCTCTCATCAATTGAAGAATGCCCATGAGCAAATTACTTCAAATGTCAGGACGTATATTCAGGAGCACCTTGCTGAGGGCATCTCACTGCAGATGATCGCAGAACATGTTGGCCTTCATCCAGTGTATCTTTCCAAGGTATATAAAACAGTTACCGGAGAAACCATAGGAGATTATTTGTATCATTTACGTATGAAGCGCGCTTCATATTTCCTGTTAAACACCGACTTGAAAATTGCAGATGTCAGCAAGGAGCTCGGATTTTTGGCTCCTCCGCATTTCATTAAAATCTTTAAAAAGCACTATGGTTGTACTCCACAGGAATTCCGCACCAGATAAACGTAATGACAGAATACAAATCAGTATAACGCTACCCTAAATACCTGAAAGGCCAGCCATAAGGCCGGCCTCAGAACGACAAATGGATGAATGCCCCTTTTGTTTATTACTCTCCATGAATTCCTTGTTAATCCATAACGATCTCATGAAATTTCTCGCCTGAACAAGGGAATTTCGATCATGCGAACAATCTCCTTTCGATAAGCTTTTCCGGTCTTTGCTAAACAACAGCTTCATGGCTAATAAGGTTTCATTATTCCCCATTGGGCTAAACATCCCTGCTTCGGTTGAGCTTAATGATAGCGCAATAACATTAAGCAAAGGCACAACACAGACAAGCGCCAGCAGAACCATCAGAACGATGCTTCAACCCGCAATAGGACTTGTCCTTCCTGTGGTACTGGAATAGGAATTACCACCAATTGCATAGGTTCCCCTTTTGCAAATACCTGTAAGGCTTTCATTGTGTTCATCTATGTTCCTCCTTAATTGTCTGTAATACTGCAACGGTCTGTTACAGTATCGCAAATAATACAAATAAGGACTTGCTTATTTCTACGAAAAAATTGCACGATCCTTTCACATAAGTAACTAAACTAACCTGCCCGTTAGTTTAATGGATTGACGGGCAAAATAACGATATTTTACATACCTAATCGGTATGGGAACATGTTCTTGTCCATTTCGGCAATCGGTACAAGTTCTTGTCCTTGCTTCGGGACAAAAACTTGTACCGATAAAACAAAAAAAGGCGCTGAAAAAATAGCGATTCTCAACGGAATATGTTATTTCTCTAGAGAATTATCAAAATATACTAGTCACGATAATATGGTTCCATAACTCCTTTATTGTTTTGCCCTCAATTTTGGATTTTGATATTAACTGTTCTACAGAGTTATATCTAAGTTGAACTTCTTCATTTTGTTTAACGCAATACCATCCATCTTCATTATAACTGATTAAAAAGTGGAAATCGTTTAAGTCAAACTCGACTTCATGTCCAAGATTTAAATCCTCAATAAACTCTTCATAACTGTACATTCACTGTCTCTCCTTTCATTATCTCCAAGGACTTCTAGATTTCTGTTTATTCCAATCCCAATTCTTGAAATTAAGTACTTTATCTCTAGCGTGACATTTTTATTATGTATTTTGATACTAAGAAAATCTACATGTGTCTAATACTTAGATACCCATCTAATCGTTAATCGGACTATGTTCTTGTCCATTCCGGCAATCGGTACAAGTTCTTGTCCTTGGCTCGGGACAAGAACTTGTACCTATAAACTAAAAAAGCCGCTAAATTAGCGACTTCAATGGGAATATGTTCTTGTCCCTCGACATGGTTCGTTCGTTGCGATCAATCCTAGAATTAAGCTGACTTAAATGAGTGTTCTCCTTCTTTTGATGAATAAAAAAAGAGAAACTAAGTATACAGGTTCCGCATACCTAGTTTCTCTTAAATTTTATTCAGTGTCTTGCAGTCGCAGTCCCCTTCACCGACAAGGTGAGGGGCTTTTTTCTTTAGCCAAATACAAAGGGATAATCTGCCCTACTTGAGACTTGGTTAGATTCATACGATTTTTATGGTCTTAATAAGATTTTCCCCGTGCTTTTGCGGCTTTCCAGAAATTGATGCGCTTTTCTTCCATCTCGTAGTGCAAATACCGTAGGCTCGGATACCGTTATTTTCCCCTCTTCGATCCAGCGGAACAACTCGGCTGAACGGGTTGCCCGTTCCTCGCGGGAAGTAAGGAAATTCCAAAGATCGCCACCAGTCAAAGTTTTTGACGTATCCATCAACATCCTTGGGTCAACTGGAGCAGGGTCTCCCCCTGCCATTCCATAAAATACAACCGTCCCCCCAATGCGAGTGACTGCAAAACTATCTTCGAGCGTGGAGCCTACTGAGTCATAGACAACATCCACACCTTTTCCGTTTGTCTCCTCCATGACTTTTCTCTTCCAATCATCCGAGTACAAAAAAACCTGATTCCCTCCAGAGTTTTTAACTGCCGACGCCTTCTCCATCGAGGAGGTTAAACCAATGACCCTTCCACCGAAGAGCTTTGCAATTTGAACAAGCAACTGTCCAACGCCCCCTGCTGCGGCATGAACTAGAATTACATCATTCTCCTTAACCGTATAACTATCTTTTGTTAAATAGTGGGCAGTCAACCCTTGCAGTAAAACAGAAGCCGCCTTATCAAATGAAATGGTCTCTGGAAGAGGAATTGCCTTTTCTATAGGAACAGCCACTTTTTCTGCGTTAGCATGGGGGACATCTGCAAATGCAATAGGGTCGCCAACGCTGATTCCTTGGACATTAGCTCCTGTTTTTTCAACGACTCCTGCCCCTTCATAACCTAAAATAAACGGGGAGTTCCCAGTAAGATGATAGTTTCCTTTCCTTCTATAAATATCTGCAAAATTCAATCCGATGGCTTGCATCCTTACTAATATTTCGTCAGGCCCGATAACTGGATCCGAAATTTCAAGATATTCTAGTACTTCCGGTCCTCCGAATTTATTAAATACAAGTGCTTTCAAATGAGTGGCCTCCTCTTATATATTTTTCAAAAGCTCTGAAAGAACGGGCTTCTTTTATTGACTCCAAAACTTGCCTCTGCTTATGATACAGTTAACCCCGCTGTCTGTAACAGTAAGTTTATTTCGAAATTTAGGGAGCACAAAAGTACTCCCTCGGACAAAAGTTCTGTTATTCCAATTCCAAAATTGATTCACCGCTAATAGTAGTACCATTATTATTTCCTTCACAAATCTCTTTCATGCTCTCTTATTTGTTCAATTTCGTTCCATTGAGGTACGCTTACTTCTATACTTCTTCCTCTCACTTGTAATATTAGCTTATTATACCGTTGTGAATATCGACGGGAATGAACTGAGAGATCATGAAAGAGTCAGCTGGCGTTTCGATCCCAGAATTGATCAGCGCTACCAATGCGGCAATGAGTTGTACAAAGATAATAACATAGATAGAGGCCACCTGGTCAGAAGAAGAGATCCAATCTGGGGAAATGATAGCCACCAAGCAAACGAGGATACCTTTCATTTCACCAACTGCTCACCTCAACATAAAAATTTTAATCAAGGTAAGGATCTATGGTTAGGATTAGAAGATTATCTACTTAATCATGTGAGGAATAATAAACGAGAAGCATCTGTCTTCACTGGTCCTGTATTTCGCGAAAACGATATTGTTTACCGTGGAGTGAAAATTCCAGAGGATATTTTGGAAGGTAGTCGTGGTTGTAAAAGATGATGGGGAATTATCTGCAACGGCATACCTAGTATCTCAGAAGCAATTCATGAACGATCTGGAGGCAGATGTGCCCGGAGCATTTAAAACCTTCCAATTAAAAGTATCCTTAATTGAAGGCCTGACTGGTCTTGACTTTGGTAATCTCCGTAATCACGATCCATTAGAGCGAGTTGAATCCACGATCGGACATCTAATCGAAAACGAACAAGATATCTATCTGTAGGCTTGATTTGTTTTGAACATTCCCTCTACCATTATTGGTGAAGGGAATGTTCAATTTCTATACTAATATAGATTTTGAAACTAGCCTTATCTTGATTACCAATATTATCCTTGAAATATCTTTTTCATTTCTTGGTCTATTTCCCCATTAAGTTGCCTTGTAGTAGCTTCTGTAGTAGTCTTTAGCTTTTCCTTGCTGACTTTAATGTTATGCATTTTTAGATGTTGACCTCTTTTATAATGTATGAAGTATAATCACTACTGTATACAATGTAGTTAAAAGTGACACAATAACCAATCTTGAAGTTGATATCGCTAGTTTGCGAGGATTGGCTGATCGAACACAATTCATGAGTAGCAGAACAATCTGCTGAGGAGCCTGTTGAAAGAACATTGGTCACTTTTGCTCATATTACAGATCCAAATCAATTGGCAGCTCAGTGGCCAATGACACCGACTGAACTTAGTCAACGGCTTAAACCGACTGAGCGAAGATACACTAGACAGCAGACTTGGTACTTTGGATTTTCACTGATCCAAAAAGTTAGAAGACAGATCGGCATTGATTTGAAAGCTACTAATAATGATTATCATGTCAGTATGAATGGAGTTCCAAGATATTCATTAAAAATGTTGGAGTTGTTGACAGATGTCATGAACAATAAACCATATACTGTTTCAATTGACGGAAAAGAATATTCACATCCTAAAGCCGAGAATTAATTTGTCGGCTTTCTCTTTTCCTTTAAATGCTGAGGAGAGAAATAATATACAGATAGGTAAATAATTATCTAAATGAAAAACATTAGTTTACGTTTACGTTTACACAAAAGTACTTTGAAGTATGGAAGTACACTTATTTTCAAACATCTCACAAAAAATTGAGTTAAATATGTAATGCAATTGTCATCCTACACCAACTAGTTTTTGTTCTCTGTTCGTCCCTCGACATCATTATGCCCCACCTTCTTGATCATCATCGGCTAAGGACATGAGTTTTTATTATCAAAATTTGCTCTTAAAAAAGCTGTAAAGACCGTTTCCCAAGAAAATCTTGAAAAACGGTCTTTACATAAGCTCTCATGTTCTGACTTAATAAGAAAGATTATTAATGGTTTTTATAAATTCTTCTTTCATCTTTGTATCATAAGATTTAGGCAGGTTATTCAGCAGTTCATCCACCTGCTTTTTGAATTGATTGATTTGTTGTAAATCATATTCTCCTCGTACATACGAAGAAAGTGCCTTAAACATGGATTCATTAACCATCGCCACTTTGTCATCAAGGATTGAGGATTCGAGATGCGTTGAAGCCATAGAATTCTCAAATTTAATATAAGAATTCATTGCAAGGTTTAACCGCTCTTTTGCATTAATAAGAATATTCGTATTTTCAGATTTAGAATTTTCAGCTTTTAAAGTACCTATCGATTCACTAAAATAAGTCAAACCATGAATAAAGGTTCTATAGGCTGAAGGATCTCCAGATGCATAATCACGTTGTTTGTTTAAATGATTGTTATACGCGAGAATAACGAGCAATACATTCAGAAAAATGGATGCAATCAGAACGAGTTTATAGGAGTTTTTTCTCATTTCTACATCCAATCAAATATATTTAATTTATAGTGTGATTAAAGTAAGCTGTATTACTTGAAGCATAAATTGTTGGAAAGTATGAACCTCCAAAAGGAACAGGATGTATGGAGTATTTTATTTTTGTTTGGGGGGTCACAATAACTCTCTTACTGCTGCTAAACATATCATATGAGAAAGAAGCTGTCACACCCTTTTCTTTCCCAACTCCCTTAGTTTTATAGTCTGCTTCTTTATAGCTAATGCTATTTGGTAGAGAAGACTTGTCCGAATCAGGCAACTTAAACTTAACAGATTGTATAGTCCCTGTTCCTCCTGAAGTGTCTGTACCTTTTTGAACTTTAATATTATTCATAACCATATCAAATGGAGCTGCAATGATGTCAGATCCAGGGATAGCATAATTCAAGATAGTAAACATCATACCCACGCCTCCAGTGAGATAAGGGTTTACTGTGTATTCTGTTAAGTTATGCTTTGGTACTTATGTTCATTTATTTTGTCTCTCTCTCTCTTGTTGACAAGAACATTGTACTACCCGGGTTTATGGCTAACAAATAAACAATCAGTCTTCCAGTTTAACGGATACAAAAATTTGATTTTGTAACAATCTCTAGATGTTTTTTATCAGCATCTTAATGCTCATTATCACCTTAGGTTAAAAGAACTTGTACCTATTACCGTTTTCGTTCCTCTTTTCCTTCTCATTTTAACCGGTCCGGGTTAAACATAAAAAAAACCGTTAATCTTTTCAGATTAACGGTTTTCAAAAACTCAATTTTTTTACATATCTCTCGACTGTTTTTTGAAGGATCTTATATTCATCACTTGGATTACTCATGTTCAGCATGGCAACTTTTTGTGGTGTATACGATATCATTGATTGAATATCTTGTTTAGCGGTTTCAAGTTGATTCGGGCAATTGCATTTGTTAGGCAACAACGGTTCTCTGTTTTGCAAATGATAGTATTCAATGCTGCTAGATGAGCTTTTCTCATCAAAGTTGTTTGAAATCGACATCTGGAAACGAATGATCCCTCATATTCTCAATTTCCTTCCAATGAGAAACACTAATTTCTTTACTTCTCTTCCCTGCGATTAAGTGTCTACTTAAAGGGATAATACCACTTACGCCCGGAGACTAAGACAGCTTTTTTGATGAAGCAGTGATCAGGAAGCTTATTGTTCCGCACCAGTAATTCTGGAGATTGGCACCGAAATTTCAAATATTTCATTTTTGAGAAAAGCAATCGGCTCCGGCTGAACATACACTATGATCTTTCCGTCTTGGACATACCAGCCTGTACCAGCCGTTTCTATCCCCGGAAATTGTGCCGGCGGGGTGCTGTTCACTTCTCCGGATGCAATT
Source organism: Paenibacillus sp. O199 (assembly GCF_001636635.1). Lineage (NCBI taxonomy): Bacteria > Bacillati > Bacillota > Bacilli > Caryophanales > Paenibacillaceae > Paenibacillus > Paenibacillus sp. O199. The sequence goes on along the minus strand of NZ_LGRP01000003.1, from coordinate 235,156 downwards.
TTCAGATTCACATACTGATTAATCTTTGTAGCATAATCCGGTAAATTGCCGGAGGCCTCGAGCAGCATGAGCGGTTGTCCGGTGTTCAGATCAAAAGTCCAGCTGTGGCGGAGCAGCCGGTCTGGTTCTGTGCCGCCCATATATTGATAGGTATCGGCATAAAGGCTGAGCAGACCTTCCTGATTGTAGGCAACCTTCCACTGCGCCTGAAAACCATAAGGATACATATGGGCGTAATCAATAATCCGGTCTTTATTAGTGTGAACCGCCCAGGCCTCAGACAGCACCTGCTCCGCTTCTGTTTTCCACTTCTCTGCTGTCTCTTTCAGAAACTGATTAATATTATCCATTGCTTCCTTGTTGGCATATCCGGACAAGACCGGATAGTGGAACGAAAAAGAATACGGCTCCGTAGCAACCGACAGTTCCTCAGAGGCAGAAATGGTTACATCATTTTCGGGACGTGCCGTCAGCTTATACTCAGCCCTGCCCAGCTGGACAATCGTGTATCCGGACAGGTCAGCAAGCTGGCGCAGCGGAAGATATGTTGAATTGCCGCGGATAAAGGGGGTTTTGGCGGATGAAGTCATGCCGTTTAGGTTGTATTCGCTGTAATTATGAGCCATCTTGATTACACGCCGCAGCTTCTTTAGCGTGAGATCACCGGTCTTCGCATTATAATCAACTGTGTATCCCATGGCTTTGGCAACAGGCACCAATTGGACCATAAGGGTTTTATCAGCATGGTAAGCCAGTACTTCCAGCTTCTTTCCGTCGACGCTTAAAGTCGTTGCCTCCAATCCATAAGGTACCGCTGACGAAGCCAAGGAAATGCTTGTAACTCCCACAGCTGGTGAAGAGGCTTGTCCTGCCGCATAGGCAGTCTCTGCCGCAGAAGCCGGAAGATTCGTTGACAAAGACATGATGGCAGCAGCAAGGAATATTGTCCGGCGGTTTTTTATTATAATAGTTTTTATCATTATATTGGTATGCAAAATGTAAGCCTCCATTTCACAGGAAATATTTGTTAGGCATTCTCTTCTAACTTTAGACGTACGAATGGCCGTTTTGTTTCGCCCAGCTTGATTATAACGTTTTACAGATATGATTGAAGAGGCTGAACAAATTCGGTGTGGACGGAGAGTTCTTTTATAACAGGCATCTTAAAATACTCGACAAGTATATCGAAGGTTTCATGAAGCACCGGGTGATGTTTATTTCACCCACCCTATATAAGACACTGTTTCAATAAAGTTTGTTGCGCTAAACTGCCCGTTAGTTTAATGAATTGATGAGTAAAGTAATGATTAGATATGCATCTAATCGGCAATCGGACTATGTTCTTGTCAATTCCGGCAATCGGTACAAGTTCTTTTCACTCATCTACCACCACTTACGGTAATGGTTTCCCCCAAAATATAATTTGCTACATCTGATGCGAGGAAGCAGATGACTTCTGCTATTTCCAGTGGAGTTGCAGCACGTTTCATTGGGACGGATGCTACTAATCGTTCGAGGCGGTTATCTTCAGGGGCAAACTTATCATGAAATGGTGTTTCAACAATTCCGGGGGCGACTCCATTTACAATAATCCCATATTCAATAAACTCCCTAGACATTCCAACTGTCATCGTGTTTACTGCACCTTTTGTTGAGGCGTAGTGGATACTTTCGCCCGAACCTCCAATACGAGCCGCTGCCGAAGAAAGATTAATAATTTTACCACTTTTTCGTGAAAGCATGTCTTTTAATACCGCCTGTGAACATAGGAGGATACTTTTTACATTCAACGCATAGGTATCGTCCCAAAGTTCCTCGGTCATATCCATGAATGTGCTCTGTTTAATGCCTCCACCAGCGTTATTTACCAATACATGAACGGCTCCATAAATCGAAACAACCTCTTGAACCATTACCTCAACTTGGTCTTTCTTAGTAACATCTGCTTGGACAGCTATACATTCACCACCCAATTCTCGAATCGCAGTAACTGTTTCAGTTGCTCCCTTTTTGTTTGTATTGTAGTTGATGACAACGTTTGCCCCTCTAGAAGCCATTAATTGCGCCGTCGCCCGACCAATTCCAGAACTGGCTCCCGTAATGAGAACAATTTTCCCTTGTAAATCTTGCAAAATCTCTACCTCCCAACTGTATTCTTTTTAATATTTTTGGATATTATTATGCATCAAGCGTGGGATGGAACATTTACCTTGCCTTTATTTCAAGATTACTGCCCTTTAGTTTAACAAAAAATGGAGCAACAGCCGCCCGCAGAATCCTCCATTTTTTTGTTACGCTATAGTTTCCTGATTGCGTTACATTGTTTATTGACAACCTTAACAACTATTTAATCGGTAAAAAATCAGTACATAATTTTTTACTCTTGTTTATCTAACCATAGAAAATGCAATGGGAATATAAAATTTTCTATCCATTATGGTTCGTTGTATAGAGCTTTACTCCGTACTGCACAACTCTAAGTCTAATTCACTTGCTCTTCCAAAGATCTGACTCGTAGTACCTCCATCAAGGAAAACCAAATTTTTAACCGTTAGTTCTACGATCTACAACAGCTATTTTCAGTCCCAAATTGTTATTCTTTAATACCTAGCCGCCAGCGTTTAACCTCTCATCATATGTTTAAGTGGTTAAGGTCATTTTATATAGATTATAACGTTTACCATTGTTACGCTAACTTGCCAGTTAGCTTAGTTAAACAGATAAAGATTCTCATTAACATTGACCAAGTTCTTAACCGTTTCAACCATTATAGCCCATTTAGAAATAATCATGCTGGCACGCTAACATGGGTTAATAATAATACTCTTATTGAAATGAGTAGTTCTCATTTTAACAAAAATACCATGATGCAATAAGCCTACTATCAAGTAAAAAACAAAGGATGCCAAACGCGAAATTAACGTATTGGCATCCTTTTGATTTTATTGATATTCGTAACCGTCTAAAAAAACGCAATGTTCTCCATGAATATGAAAATACCGCTCAAGCGTTATTCAACAACGCTTAGACGGTATCCAGTAATTGTTCTTGATTTCAATATCGGGGTGGTCGGCTGAGACAGCATGACCAACCAAATCGTCGTTGGCTTTTCGTTTACGCCCTTTATTAGTGCCTGTGCTCCCTCTACTCTCGCTAATTTTATTCCTCGACGGCGATGCCGGCAGCTCTTAAATGCCCGTATGCAACGATTCTACTAAACTGAGATGAAACTTCATCTGCAGGAAGGGGCTTATCGTTTTTAATCCACCAAATTACAATCCCCATGAAAGACGATCCGAGGTATTCGAGCAGCAATTCCTTGGATATTGCTAATGGGGAGTTTCCCTGAGCAGGTTTCCTCCCCTCCATTAATTTATCTTTAATGATATTCTCCATTTTCGCTTGAAACTGATAGATTCTATTCTCTTCAATTAACATGGAATGATAAAAGGTCATATTTACGGAAATATGTTTCAGTACAGTTTGCATGACGGTTTCGAGTAGAGAAATACTGAAAGGATTCATGCTGATGGGACAAAGAACGACCGCATCCTTTAATTCGCTCAACAATTCATTCATACATGTATCTAATAAATCAGGTTTATTTTGGTAGTGGAGATAAAAAGTGTTTCGATTGATCATAGCCCGGTCGGCAATATCCTGGATCGTTATCGCTTCATATCCCTTTTCCCGAATAAGCTCATAAAACGCTTTTCGAATCGATTGTTTCGTGCGCAGTATTCTTAGGTCGGTTTTCTTGTTCATTGTTTTCGTTCCCCCTAAATTTATTTTTAGGTCGTTATGCGACAAAGTTTTATGAGTTGTTTGTTATACTTCAAAACTAAAAATATTGAATATTGAGCCTTCTAATAACCTCTATTATAATGAGCATCAGATAGATAAACAACATATTGTTCATTATTTATCTAATGACTAAAAAAATCCAAGGAGGATATTTCAATGACATCCAACCATCAAAATGAGCTTGTTCGTAAGGCAGTCGCCGTACTGGAAAGCTTTGAGAGCGGCAACCCCGAAGCGATTACGGCTTACGTTCATCCAGATCAATATATTCAGCACAATCAGGCCTTACTCGATGGTCGTGAAGCCATGCTTGGCGCACTTGATCATTTAAAGGAGATTGGTACTAAGGTAAGCATAAAGCGAATTTTAGTCGACGGAAATTATGTTGCTCTTCATTCTGTATATGATTTTCACGGCCCTAAAATCGTATATGATATCTTCCGTTTTGAGAATGGACTAATCGTTGAACATTGGGACAATATGCAAGAGATGGTGGAGAAGACACCAAGCAAACATACGATGATTGACGGACCGATTACGATTAAGGATATCGACAAGACGGATGCCAACAAAGCATTTGTCAAAAGCTATGTTGAGAACATCTTGCTCGGGAAGAACCCTGACCTGCTTGCTTCTTACTTTGATGGAGATAACTACATTCAGCATAGTCCGCATATTGCAGACGGTCTTTCCGGTCTTCACGCTGCTTTGCAAGCTCTGAAGGAGAAGAATATTGAGTTTGAATATACTCAGGTCCATCAAGTAATCGGACAAGGTAATTTAGTTCTTACAGTAAGTGAAGGTCTATTTGATGGTCAACATACTGCTTTCTACGATTTGTTCCGTGTAGAGGATGGAAAGATCGCTGAGCATTGGGACGTAATCGAGGCCATACTGCCGGCAGAAAAACGAAAAAATTCAAACAGTAGATTTTGAAGTTTGTGTAGCTGAATCGGATGAAAGACATCGCCAAATTTAAGTACGGTGATGTCTTTCACCGTTCTTCTTCGCCCTGTTCGGGTGATGCTAACATAAGGCTGAGAAGTGTTTAATCGCTCAGTTATTTCTCGTTGCTTAGTTCGATTTTGCCCGTATGTCAAATGTATAAACGTTTCTTTGGAAAGTTTAAAATCTGGTGCATTCCTAACTCAACGATCCTCTCGTGAGTATCTTCAATAAGTTACCGCGAGATCTCTTTAAGATCCATATTCCCGCTGTATCGCCGGAACCAAATTCACTTGCGCGATATCCATATCTAGAAACTGTTGCGGTAAGACGCTTAGCTCGTAATATTCTTTTATAGCTTCAGCACGAAGTCTTTCCTTATATCTGTTTTTTGAAATCACATTTATTTTATACGATCATAATATCGATGTTGCTATCATGTTTATCTGCCCGTTTGCTGCTCAATGAAACAGATAAAGATTCTTATCAACATTGGTGCCAAGCTCTTAATCGTTTCAATGATGAACTAGTCCTCAACTTTTACCGAAAAAAACTATTTCCTGATACAAAAAAATCGATAATCACGCGAATTCTTAAATTCATGTGCTTTTTACTCGCCACATGATCTCCATCATGATACTATTTAGATGACTACCTAATCCGAAATGGCACAAAGTTCTTGTCCTTTTCGGCAATGGTACAATGTTCTTGTCTCTCGACACTGACATTGTCTCTCGACACATTCAGATCATCGGCATGACATCTGCTATCGAACGTGATGCCGCTCCCCCTCTCTCTCGATTCAATCAACAGATGCACTTAATTTCTCGAAGTGGCCGTACCCTTTCACAGCCGATTTAATCGTTTCCTTATACAAAATTTGCGGTTGTCCAAAAGAGGATAGCAAAGCCAAACCGCTCTCTAACAAGCTGCTCCAGCACTTCCAGTTGAATCAATCCCATAACGCGGATAGAAATCTCCTGCAATTTCTCATCCCAAACGACGTTCAGAGACGACTCTTCCGCCTCCAGCGTACGAAAAGCACCGAGCACCTTCTGTACTTGGGGTTTTAACTACATCGTCTTTTGTTTAGGTATTCATCTAATCGGAAATCGGACGATGTTCTTGTCCATTCTGGTAATCGGTACAAGTTCTTGTCCTGCGGTTCAACTTCGCTGAAAGCTTTCTCGACACGAAGAAGCCTCCGAACCAGGTCGGAGGCTTCTTCGTGTTTTGATGTTGAGTTTGCGAACGCGTTCGTGGGGACTTTTTTTTCTTAGCTTGAATACTCGGACGCGTTCATTGTGCCTCTTTTGACCCCGATGTAATAGATGACTTCTTCCGTTCTTAGGTTCACATCCAGGATAGCATCTCCATACGTACCTGTGGACGAAATAGAGAATCGCCCCGAGGAATCGGTCTGCACTGGAATTTTATCTAGTACCTTCCCGCTTCGCCCATTATTCTGGTGTTGATTAATATGGATCTCCAGCTTCTTGTTCGCCTGCTCCGCGAATCGTCCCTCCACCAGCAGCGTACCGTCCGCGCGGAATTCGGCAATCAACATCTTGTTGCCAAGCACTGGTTTGTTATACACTTCCGGAAACAGCCGTTCAGGTAGCTTCTTCTCGGATGTGATCGCTTTAGGTGCGCCGACCAAATACTTCATGCGGGACTGCAATTGCATCAAGATCACCGCTGCCTGTGCCCGAGTAACGATATCGTTGGAACCGAACATCCAGCTCTGGTTGCCTTTGGTTCCGCGCATATAATCATGAGCCAGCACGTAGTTCACCGCATTCGAAAAATCAAAATTCACGCCGTCCGCCGACGCGATCAGGCCAGCCGCGCGATAGCGGTTAATTGGCTTGTCCTTAAAGTCGCCTTTGCCAGGACTAGAACTAAACAACAACAGGTTGCGGACCGTCGCCACGTTGTAGGCGCCTTCCGCCCAGTGCTTCTTCTTTTTGGAAGCATATGATTCGTCATCTACTTTATAGGTGCGCAGCAGCATGATAAGGAACTGTGCTTCGCTCACGGAATCTTCCGGGTGGAATTTGCCGTTTGTATCCGCTCCGGCGACGCCCGAACGAAGCGCCCACTCGATCGCTACTTGATCGGAGCGTCCAGCGATATCTTTGACCTTGGCCGGATCCGTTGCTGGATAGCTCTTACTCTTGAGACGCTCGAATACTCGTACCGGCACCGTGCCACGCACTGCCCCGGAGCTGAACGTCACCTTGTAACTGCCGGGCTTAACCCCTTCGAGCATGCCGTCTGCCGAAACTTTCAGACCCGCAGGGGAACTGCTGGAGTAGGCAATCGGCGTTTTCGGGGTTCCATATGTGCCGTCGCCGTAAGAGGCCACGATCTCGATCGGCAGCTTGCTTCCCGGATTCAGCATGAATTCGTCGTACTGTGTGGATAAGCCCTGTATCGCGCGCCCTTTGCCAGTCGTGAACGACCAGGTCTTGGTGCGAAGCTGCGACTCTTTATACAGCGTATAATCGAGCTTCACCGTATAGACACTGTACCCGTCTAGCACTTCCTTCGGAAACAAAAACACCGTATCGCCTTGCAGTTCGCTGTAGTACGGAACTTCTTGCCTTTGCGAGTCCACGATGCTCGCTTCGAACGAATCGATGGCGAGACCAGCCGTAGCCGAGATGATGCCACCTGAGTGTTCAACACCGAAGCGGTCAAGCGGATTTGGAATTTCCAATCCATAGAATCCAATGTCGGCTCCTTTCATGCCGTCATACGGATACACTTTGGCTTCCGGGTCTTTCTTCTGGATTTTCACGTAAGCCGGGTTCATGACCGCGGTACCACCTTGCAACCCGATGCCGACCGATGTATACTGGCCGTCCAATATAATCTTGCGATGATAAGCGGTGCTTAGCCAGGAATCAATCGCTTCCCTTGTCGTTTCTTTTTCAAAAGACATGACTTCAGCGACCGAAATGTTTGGCCATCCGGCTGCTTTGCCCCGGTCTCCGGCCGTCGCTCCTGTAAAGCCTGCCGTACCGGGCTCCTCCCGATGCGCTGACAATCCTTCGAAGCGGGTGGTATTGTAATAAGCTGCGTGCGCCTGCGACGCCTGCGTCAATCTCGCATCCAGCTCCAACGGGCCTACGCCTACCTTCGCCCGAATCTCGTTCAGATAAGCCAATCCGTCGAGTTGATCCTGCGTGAACCCTCCCTGCGACGCCGTCGTAGCCGATGCCGCGGATGCGCGTTCTGCCGGATAAGCCGGTACGACGACCGTAATGGCCAGGACCGCGGCGAGCAGACAGGTTGCCCACCTGCGCCCCGATCTCCGGCCGATCCCCCGATTCGGCCTGTTGTTTTTGCTGCGTTTGCTTGCGTTCATGGTGTTTCTCCCCTCGTCTTCCCATTTTTACGAAACTTGCTAACGACTTGTCAGTTTCAAACTGATAGTCTTTTTCATCCAATCATTTCACTTACTTGAATGGATTGATGATGGCCACAGCGTAATTGTCCAAATCGCCATCCCTCAAAAGAATATAATCTGCCGAAGAAAGCTTGAACTTCGTGTAATCATAATTCTCTACGAAATTTCCATATTGGAAGAGATCCAAGCTACTTACTACTGGATAGTTATTCATTCCTGTTTTATCACCATTATTTATAAAAGCTGCATCTAGCACCGAACGCCCCTTTGCGAAACTATTTTTCACTAGGAACGTTATGGGATTTCCTCTGACACTACTCCTAATCTGTACCACATCGCCGCTACGTCCAGGACCTTTTACCAAATTAATGCTGTACACCACTTGACTATTCCCTAGTTGAATCGGTAAATCACTCTCTTTGATAATCTTCACGCCAGGGTAAGTTTCTTTCTCCAAATTTTTAAAATATTCCGTGCTTTGTGTATATGCTTTAAAATCACTTAACTTGGGTTAACTTAAATGCCTTATCATCTGTACTCCGGAAGTCTTTGTTCCCGATCCAGACCCAACGACCAATCTTGTCCCACTCAACCTTTTGGCCAAGCCCTTCACTCACTAGACGTAAGGGAACGAAAGTCCGGTTTTGCTTCAGAATGATTTGCGTGCCATAGTCCTTCTTCTGCCCATCAAAGAGGGCTGAAGTCTGCCCGATCGTCATATCTACCTTATGGTCTTTGCTGACCATCCCAACCTTGGAAACTTTTCCTTCCTTGGAGTACGTCACCTTTGCACCCAGTGCTTCAGATACAAAGCGGATCGGAACCATGACACTACCTTGGCCATCCTGGAATGGCTTCGCATCTGGAAACTTCATTTTAACGGTATTCAGCAATACCTCTACTTGCTTCGGAGTGCTTGCGGCTGCAACTGCTTCGTTTCCCGAACCTATTAAGCTTACAGTCAACATACTTGCTATTACTGTTAATAACAGTTTCTTCATGATCTAACTCCCTCTGCTTTCCATATGTACTTCTTCTCACTATCACTTCCCGGGATCTTTTTTTTACATAGGTCTAACAAATCCTAAATATCAAAAAACCTGGCAGTAGTAAGAATATTTTACCATGTACAATAGTTTATAAATAGGTATTTTATCCCATGGGTATAATAAAACCTAACTTTTTATATGAATTAATTAGATATGTATCTAGTAGAAAATTGGCTACTATGTTCTTGTCCATTCCGGTAATCATTACAAGTTCCTTTTCCTCGACAAATCTCCAACTGCTTGTTCGCCTGATCCGCGAATTGTCCTTCCACCAACAGTGTTCCGTCTGGGCGAAATACGGCGATCATCCTTGCTGCAAAATCACCACGGGCTTCGCCCGAGTAACGATATCGTTGAACCGAACTTCCAACTCTGATTGCATACACGCTTAGTCTCCTTAATAAAAAAAGCCGCTATTTTAAATAGCGACATCAATAAATCCATCTGTAGTTCTCCTTCAAAAATATACACTTAAGTTTACTTATAAATATCTCATCGACTCATTTCAGTTCTGTCTTCATTCCCTTTACCAAATATAGAGTGTTTAAGCGATGTTTCATCAGTCTTTCTTCACCTTTAACATGTAAAGAGTAAGCAAATAACTCAAACTTCTTATAAAGCCCTTTTATCTCCCATTGTGTTTCTATTCGTTATATTATCCCCTTAGTAAGGCTTCTTCATTTCATCTTCCCAGAAAAGAACTGCTTTCTTACCTAATCCTTTATTTCGATATGTATCATCAATCCAAATCATATTCATAAAAGGTGTGTTGTCCCAAAAAAGCTGTGCCGAATCCAGCCAATGATACTATGCTCTTCATCCTGTAGAATATAGATTTAATATAGATCTCATTCCCCCTAATCTTCGGTAATATTAAGTTTTCTATGATATGATGGTCATGTTTCTTAATATATTCATAGTGTGCGAATTAGTTGCAGCAATAATTTTCATTAAAATTACTCCTCATCATTTTTAATTATAATATTATAGATCTATTCACTGACCTAGATAAAATGGAATTTATTAACCTGAACTACCCGTTAGCTAAATGACTTAGAGAACAAAAGAATTTAGCTAAATGCTTTTATAATCGGAAATCGGTACAAGTTCTTGTCCTTGGCTCGGGACACGAACTTGTACCGATAAAATAAAAAAGCCGCTAAAATAGCGACTTTAATGGGACTATGTTCTTATCCCTCGACAACACATGTTAACTCTTCTTCATAACTGTACATTCACTGTCTCCCCTTCCATAATATCCGATAAATTCTAGGTTTCTGTTTATTCCAATCGCAATTCTTGAAATTAAGTACTTTATCTCTAGCGTGACATTTTTATTATGTATTTTGATACTAAGAAAGTCTAATCTACATTTGTTTAATAGTTAGATATGCGTCTAATCGGTTATCGGAATATGTTCTTGTCCATTCCGGTAATCGGTACAAGTTCTTGTCCTTCGACAAATTTGCATTTGAATTGTTCCATCTTTTTTAGTGAAAAAACGCTGGGTATGACCAGCGTCAACAAATTATCACTTCACTCTTTCGGAAATATTTTCACTTATTTCTTCAGGATTATCAACACCAATGATCAACTTTGATATTTCGAACTTACCAACTTTAAAGTTATTCAAATCTAAATGAAGAGTTTTAAGCTCATTTTCAAAAAAGTGTAGTTGATAACCACCATTTGATCTAAATAACCCATTTCTCATTTCTCCTAATAAAGCACCATATAGTTTAAAAGCATTTGGTATCGGTCTACCAGTTGTTATTCCTTTGATTGAAGAGTATGGAATTTGCAACCCTTTATCTAATTTTAAAAAGGGTGAGTTTCCAAAGTCGATATTTACGTAGGTTTCCATTAGTTGAATTTTACGTTCCATATTTTGATTCCCCCATTTTCTTTTCAAATAATCCATTTATTTCACAACCCATAATTACATATAATACCACAAAAACCTATTTTGTTCATGAAAGACTAAGCACTGCCCTCCGCTCCTTCGCGGGTTACTTCCTCCTTTTTATATTTCATTTCCAATCACCTAATAAAGAACCTACGCGTGTAGCATGTAGTGCTTAGACAGGGTAGCTTGCATTGTTTTTTCCTCTATATCAGTTCCAGATACCTCAAACTTACCTTGTTCCAGAGAATTAACCCAATATCCGCCAATTTTTGGATTCCACACTAGAAATAAAATATTTCATTACCTTCTTGCATTGGTGTGTAATCTTCATAATTCATTCTAATGCTACCCTCTTTATCTTCGATCACATAGGAAGGTTCAAATGTTACAAGCTCTGAATCGATCTCCTGTTTTGTAGAATCCTTATATACTTGGGTTACTTTCACCTTAGTTTCTGTTCTGCCTGAAGGCCCCCACTCGAAATTTTCAATGACATTTTTGCTTTCACCAGTTGCAATAACTCTAACTACAGCGTCTTATTGAGATTCTGCATCATCTGCGTTTGTGAAAATTGCATGGTTGGCTTCGATTTTATCTGTACGCACTACAGATGGAGCAAATTTCTTAGCAATTGAATCAATATTTTTACTTATTGCAGCACTATCGTTTTTGCTCTCTACAGTAGAGCTATTTGAATATGATAATACCCTAGCCCAATTGCTAAAGAAGCAACGGTTGTCAATACTATAATTTTCTTCATGCTTACCACCCCCATTTTTTCTTTCATGAGCCAAATCAGTAGCAGTAGGTGAAGTCAGTTTATATTTACCTGATTTCATCCAATGGTCGCCAGAGTGTGCCGGTGCATTCTCAAAATGATTTAAGCCGAGTATATGACCGATTTCATGTCCAGCATTCATGTATCGTTCCAACTGCCCCCAGCCACTTGTCCAACCAGCATCTATTTGTTTGTAAAGGTAATAC
>NZ_LGRP01000003.1:192365-223043 GCF_001636635.1 Paenibacillus sp. O199 | reverse complement strand
AAGGATCGTCAGCATTTCTGCAACGATCCCTAATGTCAGCCCGCTAGTTGAAATCAGCAGCTGATCAATTTTGATGCCTTCTTAAGTTTCATTAAGCTAACGTTACATGCTTAAAAAATATTTATCAAAGTATCCACTATGGTTTACAGTTATATGGTGTTTGACTGCCTTAACTGTATTTTTAACTTTGCTGTTTTGGAAAAACGGTTTAATAATTCTCCTTTCAGTGATTGTTTTATATGTGGCTAACGGATTTCGGGCGTGGAATAGTGATCGGAAATTATCTCTTGTATCGTTTGTATTGGCATTCGTTTTCTCTTATATCTTTTATCGGTTTTTGACTTTGTAGACGCTGTAGAAAAGGAATATGGCTTCCCGCCAAAAATTGCCGGAAACTGTGATGGTCGGTAGAAAGACTTCTGTTTTCTGGATATTTGAATATCCTGCCTGTTAGCTAAAAAAGCTGCTGATACTTTTATCAACTGTTTTCTTTGTATCATTGAGTTATCGTTTCCCGTTGGTTTAACGAGTTTTAATAATTTCTTGCCAGTTAGGAGGCAAGTCATAATCCCTAATGTGCTTATACTCAAGAACCACTATTAATCCGGAGTTATCCATACTAAACCTCATCGAGTCGAGTCCAACATCCAAATGAGGTCCAACGTACGGGATTGTTTTAACCTGAACTTCAATATGTGAAGGATGATATTTAACGTCTACATCAGTTCCATCCAAAAAAGGCGTAAACGAAGGTGATACAGTTAATTTATTTTTGTAATAGTGGTTAATCTGTTCCTGTATTTTTGGAGCTAACAAAGTAAGTACAAGCCGTTTCAATTGTTCATCGTTTGGCTTTGCACAAACGGGCTGGATTGCCATCAAGAAAATGATGACTGTTAGCAATGATCCGATAAAACTTTTCATTTCTAAAACCCTCATCTTCAGCATTTTTAAGGGTAGTTTTCACTAAATAAAGTGAATTTATAATGCTACCCTGCCCGTTAGTTGAACAAAGGCAGCCGATCACGTTGATCATCTGCTTTGTTGGTTTTATTGAGCTATCGTTTCCCGTTATTTTAATGAAAAAATAGCCTCTCACTTGAACGAATTCATTACGTCACATTATGTTTTTATCATTCAAATATTCAATTAAGGCACTTAAATCATACTTAGGCAGCTCTAATATGAATGATAGTCCGATAAAACAAAAAAAGCCGCTAAAAAAATAGCGACTTTCAACGGAATATGTTATTTCCCCTAGAGAATTATCAAAATACACTAGTCACGATAATATGGTTCCATAACTCCTTTATTGTTTTGCCCTCAATTTTGGATTTTGATATTAACTGTTCTACAGAGTTATATCTAAGTTGAACTTCTTCATTTTGTTTAACGCAATACCATCCATCTTCATTATAACTGATTAAGAACAGCGGTATATAGACGCGTTTTGCGTTCAATCAACGTCGCTACGCAGCCCTTACTTTTCCCACGACCCGATAATACGACGGTATCCAGTTCCCAGTGCCCAAACGTTTCACGGGAACGGACTTCTTTCGGACGATCTGAAATGGTTCTGCCAATGGCGAATTTACCGCGAGTTTCTGCGGGTTTCTGACGCTTCCCTTTGTGACGGAGAACCTGTAATGTGCCTTGAACCAGGCGTCCTGCGTAGATCCAGCGATAGATGGTTTTAAAGGAGACCGCAGGTAGGCGATCGGCGAGGAAACGTTCTGTGATTTGTTCTGGAGACCACGTTACTGCCAGTTTTTCCTCTAGTAGAGCAGCCAAGGCGTCTGACCATTTACCGGGAGATACCGAAGCCTTACGACGTTCCTGATAAGCATTCTGGTGGATTCTCCTTGTGTGAATGTGGTGTAGGAACCTTCATTCTACACGAATCCGGCCATGGGCCCTTTTTTATTTATTTCCAGTAGGTGTCGCACTTCATATTACAATCCGTTCTGCATATAAAAACCCATCGTTTTGAATAAAATTGTTCAAAACGATGGGTTTCTTTTGTTTTTTAAAAATTGTTTTTATTAAAAAGTTTGTTCTGGAGTCACCATTTAAATTTCTGGTTCAAAGGCCAGTCTATCGCCCTCCGTATTTGGTTTGTTCACCCCCAAATTGCGACGAACTTCCAATTCAGGTGATTCCGCTAACTTAACAACTAACGCCGCAACACTCTTACGTGAAACTTCTGTCCCTTTAAATGGCTCATTCTTTTGAGTAATCTCATAGTCAATTTCATCATAATCCGTGAGCCAGGCAGCCCTTAACACTGTATAGTCAAGGTCTGAAGCCTCAATAATATCAACTGACTTTCGGTATGGGCCTAAATATTGACCGATTGTCCGCTTATTCCATTCACCAAACTCCCCTGGGATTTCCTCATAAATTCCAAGCGAAGTGATAAAAATTAAGCGTTTCACTCCTGTCGCACCCATTGCTTCAACAATATTTTTGGCTTGTTCTTCTAAGTCTCCATTTAGATTAGCATACACGACATCCTGTCCAACCATTGCTTTTTTTAATGCCTCAAAATCTAGAACATCACCTTCAATTACTCGTACACGATCGGAATCAAGGTGGTTTAATCTGCTAGAGTTACGCAAATAAAGTGAAAGTTGGACATCAGTTTCGTTTAGAAATAATTCAATTGCATAACGTGCAATTTGACCGCTTGCTCCTAAAATCAATACATTACTCAAATTCAAAACTTCCTTTCATATCTTTTATAAAAATTATAAATAAGGTAGTAATTCTACAGCCACATTATTAGTTACAGACTTAATGAATCACTTCAATTGAGTCATTGACTCAAAAAACATCTTGCTTTAAAAATAAACTTCAGCTAATTTTATTCTTCGATCATAAACCATGGTCCAGAAGCTTGGATGACACCCCAAAGTTTTTCCGGAAGCTCAAGCTCACTAACCTTGGAAGCCTTTATAGTAGTTTGAATTTCGGACTCTTGTCCACTTTGAACTTTTTCAACCCAGTCTGGTTCTGTAATTAACGCGTGTCCGATCACTGCTAGGTTAAGCCCTTTATCTAATCCTTTTGCAACATCATCCGGCGTTACCATAGAACCCGCAGCCAGTACGGGAACCCGGCTATTTACATGTTCAACGATCAACTCTAGATACGTTTTTTTATCTTGGCTATCGACTGGCTTTGAAGAAAGAGCATCAGCTAGTGAAGCATGTACATAATCAACACCCGCTTCAATCAGTCGGTCAATCAATACATAAGAGTCCTTCATTCTTAAACCGCCTTCTTGATGTTCGTCAGGAGAGATTCGGTAGCCCAAAATAAATGGTTCTGTAGCATGGTTTTCGATGACGTTTTTCATTTCCTTAATCACGGCTAGTGGGAAACGTAGGCGGTTTTCAAGTGATCCTCCCCATTGATCCTCACGTTTGTTGAAGAAAGGAGAGAAAAAGTTTTGAAGCAAAAATCCGTGCGCACCATGGATTTCAACGCCATCAAACCTTGCTTCAATGGCTCTTCTTGTTGTTTCTCCAAACGCATGAATCACTTCCAATATTTCATCGTGCGAAAGTTCTCTTGGCATAACGGAAGGAGCAAATCCAGTTGCTTCCGTCTCTACTGCGCTGGAACTAACCACATCCCCATTTGGTGTAAGATCCGGCAGTGCTTTGTTGCCTGCGTGGAAAATTTGAAGTACCACAGGGGCTCCACCGCTTTTCGCTGCATCCGCCAATTTACGTAAACTTGGGATGAATCTATCGTCATATGCTGCAAATTCATTTGTAAAACCTATTCCATTAGGTTGGACATGCGTACATCCTGTTATGACTAGACCCACGCCTTTTACTCTTCTTTTGTAATATTTCACTTCATCATCTGAGATGGTGTAATCATCATTACTTGCCCAAGTAGTCATAGGCGCCATTACAACTCGATTTCTAAGGGTAATTCCATTTTTGAATGTGAAGGATGCAAACAAATTTTTATAATTTGTATTCATTTTCAAACCTCTTTCTAATTTTTTATAAGCTTTATTAATAGTTGTCTGAACTTAAAGCGTTTATTCTTATTCCAAATTTATCACCAAAAAAACATCTATGTTTCTTATTTGATAACTGCGAAACGAAGAAGTTAATTTCCAGTTGATGGGCGTTCACAACATTGGTAGAATAAAATCATAAAGTATTCGAGTAACTCGAAGTCAATAGCATGGAGGTGCGAAATTGAGTCAGACATTACATGAACCAAAATATACGGTAAAAGATGTATCTGAAATAACTGGACTTACAAAACATACGATCCGTTATTATGATGACCAACAATTGATACCTTTCGTTTCAAGAGACGGCAGAAATAATCGTTTATTTTCTGACCATGATCTGGATTGGTTACGAATGGTGCACTCCTTTCGTATTTCAGGATTGCCAATTTCAGAAGTCAAACATTACATTGCTATGTGTTTGGAAGGTGATAAGACGATTCCTGAAAGGGCTGAGCTTGTTGCAAAACAAGAAAAACAACTAGAATCGAAGATCTATGAGTACAACCTTCAATTAAAACACATCAAAGAGAAGAAGGCTTACTACAACAGTGTCTTATCTGGTCAATTGAACGATACCTGGAATCCTGTTAACAGTAACCCAGAATGCGGAGAAAAATATGATATTCCAGAACATATCAAATCAGCATCAAAAGTTCATGTTTGACCTTAAATGTGAGTCTAAGGCTTCGTGTGCACACGAAGTCAATTTTTTTTATTTGATTGATGGGTATTGTACTAACCTGCCCGTTAGTTTAATGAATTGAAGAGCAAGATGCCGATTAGATACACGCCTAATCGGCAATAGGAACATGTTCTTGTCCATTCCGGCAATCGGTACAAGTTCTTGTCCTTGGCTCGGGCCAAGAAATTGTACCGATAAATTAAAAAAGCCGCTAAAATAGCGACTTCAATGGGACCATGTTCTTGTCCCTCGACATCTTTTCAGATTAACGGCTTTCAAAAATTCAATTTTTTCACAAATCGATAAGGTCAGTTGCTCTTTCTCAATTTATTAACATTTGGCGCATCCCATCCAACTAGCAAATGGCCATTGTAACACCCTATAAGTTTATTGATCTCTCTATACCTGTTAGAGGTATTCCTATTACCAAAGGTTCAACTGCACCTCATGTAACCTTGTATTAGGATAGCCGATGAATCGACCATACTATATCCGTACTGAATCCAATGGGTAGACCATCAGCTTCGTAATATAACTCGACTTGATCACCTGCCTGCAGCTCTACATCACCGGTTAACGTCACCGTCGCACTACCTAGTACAGTTCTCATTGTTAAAATTAACGCTATATTAACGTCAAGGAAAGGCATATAACCTTTTATTAAATCAATATTGCCATTCTTCTTTACAGTAAAAACCGGATCAATGCCTCTTCCTATGCTTACACTGATTGGCGCGTCAATCTTATAATTAACAGTTGCATGTATGGAATATCTACCAGTGTCCGGTGCCGTAAATATCCCTGTAGCAGGATTAAATGTAGGGCTTCCATAATATGGAGACGCCTCGTTCCAATTCGAAAATAGCGTGCTACTATTGATTGAGTATGTCGTACCGGTAACAGAAAATCCTTCCGAGGTAAAAGAAGTCCCCGCTGGGCCTGGATCTCCCTGCGGTCCCGCCAGACCTGCTGGACCTTGTGCTCCTGCTGGCCCTGGATCTCCTTGCGGCCCTACCGGACCTTGTGCTCCTGCTGGCCCTGGATTTCCTTGCGGTCCCACGTGGCCTTGTGGTCCTGCTGGCCCCGAAGCTCCTTGTGCTCCAACTGGTCCAGTCGCTCCGGTATCGCCTTTATCTCCCTTGGCTACATCGCCTATAGAATTCTGCGATTCTTCGACAACCGATTGCAAAGTACTAATGATTATGGTTTTAATGGTGGGATTCCATACTACTTTTGCTCCGAATAGTTCCGCAATAAAACGTACTGGTACCATAACCCGGTTCTGAATGATCTTAGCAGGTTGATCGAGTACCACCTTCTCCTCTACATCACCGATTTTAACGCTGGCAGTCGGGTTTTTAATAATTAGAACACCCAATGCATCTCCTTTAAAAACCGTTATGGTTTGTGTAGAACTATTCCAGTTAAGAGACACACCGAGCGATTCTTCAAGGACCCTTAAAGGAATAAGTGTGGTTCCTTTATGGACAACGGGTTTAACGTCACTCTGGACTACACTATCATTAACAATAATAGAGATCTCATCTATTTGGCCAACTGGAGCCGCCTGAGCAGCAGAAACCACAAACAACGTCATTACAAGCACAAATACAATAGATAATTTCAATCTTCTTATCACTTAACTTTCCCCCATATTAATGAATTTTTATCCCTTAATCCCGGTTGCGATCATCTGCAGAATTCGAGCCCAGCGATTTCAACTAAAGCTCCAAACAACGGATAGAACGTTCCTCATTATCTTCGAGCAACAAAAGAATTCTATCATTCCCCACGTAGACATTGTAGACAAAATTATGAGACTCACTACTCAGACTTAGATATACAACTAATAGGCAATCGGATAAAACAAGTGACTCATTCAATCGGGCTTACTGCTACTTCCTATGCAGATCCATTTACCGTTGCCCGACAGATGGCTTCTCTAGATAAAATTAGTAAAGGACGTGCATGATGGAATGCCATCACTTCGAATCCGGGAGGATTAGCAAATTATAGCCGCATCCATCTTTCAAAAGCAGATTTGTATCCTATGAAAAAAGAGTTTTTAGAGATTGTTGAAGGCCTATGGAATTTCTATGAGGATGATTGAAATGTGGCTTTTATATCGCCACCTAACTTCCATCATAATGCTGTTTAGATAACTACCTAATCCGAAATGACACAATGTTCTTGTCCTTTTCGGCAAAGGAACCAAGAAGCCGCTATGATAGCGACTTTGAATGGAACAATGTTCTTGTCCCGCGACACTGCCTCACGTACTGGTTCAATCTCAAAAGCACGCATCAATAGTAGAGCCATGAGCTGGCGCTTGATGCTTTCATTGGGATGAAAAGAACCGTCTGGATATCCTGTAATCATCCCTTGACTTGCTAATTCCTCAAACATTTCTTTTGCCCAATGTCCTGAAATATCGTCAAAAGTTACAACGGGTAGTTCAGATTGTGGCTTAAGATGACCTCCTATCACTTGACTCCATCTAGACATTATAGTCTCATCACAGGATATTTAAGTCCTACTAAAGTAGTACACCATAAAAGTTTGGTACATAAATTAATCGGACCCATTTTTGTGCATTTCTAAGACTTCTTCCTTTCTACAATATGGAATGACCAAAGAACTCGAGTTGTCGTCTGTTTGAAAACAAACAAAGAAGCGGCCCTTTCAGGCTCGCTTCCTTGTTTGTCACTCTATTAATTTCAACTCTCTAGCACGTACGACAGCTTGTCCCCGCCGTTTTACACCCAACTTGCCGTATATTCTAGAACTATGTGTCTTGACCGTCGTCTCTGCTATACCAAAGAGATTAGCAATCTCCCTGTTCGACAAGCCTTTTGCAATCGCTTTAATAATTTCCGTTTCACGTTCAGTCAGCGGTTCAGTCAGCCCCGGTTGTATGAGACAAGGCACCACGGACAAAGCGTTACTGTCAAAAGCCTTCGGGAATGTTGTATCCGCAGTTTCGTCTTCCAGCATCTTGAGATAAATGATCCGTGTCGCAATAAGCTCCATCATCTGAACATCCCTCTTTGTAAACACACCCGACATCTGTCGATTTTCCAAGTATAGTAGATAGGAAGCTTGTTTTCCCGGAACATCGATTGACATGCACAGAATCGACCTCTGTTTTTTTGCTGCAATATAAGCATCCCTCACCCAAAAACTCTGAAGCGCGTCATGCAGAATTAGCGGTTTCGCCGTCATCGCTGTATGACGTAAGACGCTCTCCGCATACAGGTCGGCTTCTTTTTCCTTATCAGTCCAGTAAGAAGAGTTAGCTTCAATAATGAACTCATTATTTTGACGCTTCAACAACAGACCACGCTCTGCTCCGGTTTGTCTTAGAGCCGTTTTTAAGAGATTTAACCTCCAGTCTGCCTTACTCGTCTGTGCTAACCCATTAATGATTCGTTGTAAAAGCTCGAATTGCTCTTCGCTCTTCGAGCCTTCACCTATCTTGGGGCCGTTCTGCCAAGCTAACTCTGTGATGGTTTGAGTCATATGTGCTCGCTCCTGTAATACTGGACCCTCATAACGTTTGTAAACCGGGTCCAGCAATTCAGCGTGTCTGCTTCTAATTTGAGTTACTTTGGAGGTGATTCCCCATTCGGCGTATGCCGCACAAGCATCCATCATCGTAATTGCCGCTCCGGATCGGCTAAGCAGATCATCTTGATAACATACAGCAAGCCGTTCGCAAGCAATGGCTTCGAGCAATACGTATTTTTCTGTTCTCGCTCGCTTAATTGCAGCCGTATATTGATTCATGGCGCCAAACGAATTCCCTGCAATTCGTTCACTTTCTGCTTTGATTAGCAAATATGCGGAGGACTTACTGTCTAGAAATCCTCGCCAACTCTTCATCAATCGCAATTGCGCGCGTATGGTCTTCCGAATCCGCTTACGATCCTCCCTATTCGTCTCAAAATAAAATCCAGCTAATGCCAAACTCTCGTAAACACGTTGTTTACGAACTCGCATCCAATCCAAATGAAATTCGTTTACCCTTCCTCGTTGCGACCAATACAGCGCTTCCCTGTACCTGCCCGACAGCAACGCCACCTCAAGCCGACAACCGCAACTATAGTTGTCTTCGCCCCGGTGATCCAACTCACTGTCAGTCGACACCAGTGGAATAGAAACAAAACTGTCGATCAAAGAATCGTCTTGCAGCACTGCTGTGTAACTACTCGTCAGCAGCATCATTTCCAGTATCTTGTCGTCGGCAATCTGTCGCATGTTCTCCTCAAAGTATCGGAGCAATTCATTTATGACATATGCATTCCCATGATTACCCATAACACAAAAAATTAAGGCAGAATTAGCAAAGTCATGATCGCCTGCTTCCATCCCTTGACGCATCGCATTGAACAAGACAACAGAAGATTCCAAAGGACTGTCCATTTGCTTGATCATTCCGCTCAGAAAAGTAAAAACATGCTTTTTCCTCAATGTAGAGGTGTTCGCAATTTGCAGAAACACCCCCTCAGCAATCGAAGTCGCTCGAGCAAAGCTCGGAAATGTCCTTTGCACAATCAGCTCATATCCTCCGATCATTGATGCTAACGACTCATTCACCCCTTTATGCAACCCATAACGAATAAATGGGGCATACAATTCCAGTAGCGATCGTGCATCGTGTGTAAGTAATGGAAGAAACAACAGCTCCATTAAATGGCATAATTCCTCATAATCCTCGTCAAGTGGGTTGGACAGCAGAAGGTGCTTCTCCCGTTTTCGATGTAAGAGGACCGCGGTCGAGGCCATTTCCTTGGCGATAGACAACAGGGAACTCTTCTTCCCAAGCTTCCAGCCGTACGAGCCTAGCGCCTCCATTCCAAATTGAACCGCAGTCTCATTGTCCACGAATGCATGAAATTGTATCAAAGGTGCCCAGATTTTGAGTCGCTCCGATCGGCTCAGTCGATCGCTGCTTTGGTTCAAGTCCACCAACAGTTCTTTCGCCCGTGCGCTATTGCCACCCATATACTCCGTCCAAGCTAATACCAACTGCAAATCGACATCGAGTATACCTGGTACTTCCGCCTTGCATATTGCCAGCAGATGAAGCCCATTTTCTGCATAATACTTCCCTTTTGCATAGCGCGCCGCTGCCAACGCCTCTTGTCCCGCTTGAAGATTGTACTCAATCAATTGCTTCGTTTCTTGGTCTGATAATGCCGAAGCTGCCAAGTTCAGATGATCAATCGCTGTTCTTGACAGGTCATCGTGTGACTCCTGAGTGCGATCCAGTAGGAACCGTCCAATTACCCGGTGTCGGTGGATATTGCGTCCTGAATCGAAAGCATATACCATTCGGTGAATGAATTCATGGGCAAACACATAGATCAAATCCTGTTCATCTTCTTGCTCTGCTTCGTCTTCCCGATAAATAAACCCTTCAGCTTCCGCCTCTTGAAGATTAAGGAATACCATATCCACTGATATGCCGCACACTTCGGCCAAGAGTGTTAACTGAAATACCGGACCAATTGCGGCAGCCATAGCCAAGAACTCCTTACGATCTTCCTTGAGCTTGGAGAAGCCTACCTCCAGCAAACGCAGATGTTCTTTCGATCTGCTTAGTTGCCGGGTCATTTCAGAGTCCCATACCCACTGACGTCGTCTTTCGTCAAAACGTAGTCTGTTCTCCTTTATCCATCCCTCCAGCAAGAGACGAACCGAGCCAGGATTACCACCTGTCTGATCGTGGACAGACCGCGCAAGAAGTTGAATGCGACCGGATTTCTCATATAGAGCATCAGAGATCAGCTGCCTCACATCCTCATAAGCCAGCGGTGGCAGAGTCACTTGTTCCTCTGGATTGGCACGGCATCTATAGGTTAACCAAGCCAGCAAATCCTCTTGATCAAAATTCGCTACATCCCCCGTGGAAGTGATCAACTCCTCCGTACGATAAGCCCCTATTAGGAATAACCCATGCGCTTTTTGTGATAATGCAAGTTCACGAATTACCTCTTGTGTACCATTGTCGACCCACTGCAGATTGTCCATAAATAAAACAAACGGTGGCTTGCATTCAGCCATACAACAGATCAAGTCGGGCAGAAGTTCTTCAAACCGTTCCCAGACCTTCGCATCGTCCGAGATATGTGCTACCTTCGCATCGTTGTCGAACAACAGCTTGGCCTCAGGCCAGCAGGATACGATTACCTGCATTTCTGGACCGAAACCGGCTTGTAGTTTGGCTTTCAGACGTGTAATGATTTCAATCGGCTCACTCCACAGTTGATAGACCCATTCCCGCATTCCCTGAAGGATCGGCCCACATCGAATATTTTTTTGGGAAAGTTCCACTTTCATAGTGATCATCCGGCCACCATGTCGAACGACGTTTTGTTCGATTCTATGGACAAGCGCCGTTTTACCCGTTCCTTCTTTGCCTATCACCCAACGAAAGGCATTCATTCCTTGAAAAGCCTGCTCCAGCCCAGCCTCCATTTGCACCACTTCGGCACTACGTCCATACCACGATTCGGATAGGGAAAGCGTACGGATCTTATCTAAACGTCCCACTTCCAATGGCTTAAACGCTCCATCGTTATCCATCATCATATTCTGATACAATTTCAGATCTTCAAGCACCCCATATATACTCTGATAACGCTCCACCTGTGATTTGGCAAGTAATTTCATCAGTATAGCTTGCAGTGTTTCGTCTAAACTCGGTCGAATATCGGATAAAGATTGAGGTACCTTGCGGGTATGTACGGTACCCCAGTCTTCATCATTGTCAGCATGAAAAGGCAAATGTCCGGTTAACAACTCATAGAGAATAACCCCTAATGCGTAAAGATCACTGCGTTCATTCGGCACCAGATTGAATCGTGCAAATTGCTCGGGAGAACGATAAGCTGCATGACTTTCCGTATGCCAGGATACTTGAGCTGTTTTCCCCTCCCACTGTACGCTGATATGGTCAGGGCTAAGGTATCCAATTATCCTATTCCGCTCGTGTTCACGATGCACCATTTCTGCAAGTATAATAGACAGTTCAATGAACACCGCCAACTCTAAAGGGGATTGCGTTATGTACTCTCTTAAAATCTTAATAATGATGCACACCTATCTGAGTTATATTTGCGTTTCGTGAAAAGGATATTTTTGAATTTAATAATAATTTCGGCTGGATGAGATCGATTTATAAACCTAAAATAATCTTAATCCATGATGCATTTAGAGTCTAGCCACCGATATATATGCTATATATTTGCGAATGGCAAATGGTGGAATAAATAACCGCAAATATAAGTCGTTTTTTCCTCTACGCATATATGCAGAAATAGAGATGAGCTGCGGCTTAAGAATAGCTGTCTCTATAAATTAAATCATCTTGTACAGAATGAAAAAATAAAGAGCACCTGATTAGGTGCTCTCTAGTAACCACTATTGCGTTGCAAGTAAATCCTCTACATTGACGCTGGAAGCGGCTTGAATATCGCCATACGTCCAGAACCATTCGGCAACGTCGTTCCACATAATGGTACTTCCCTCAATTGGCTCGTGACCTAGATGCTTATTTAGAATAACAACGGCCTCTGCTCTTGTTAAAGGTGAATTAGGATCTTAAAAATGACTGTGCCGAAACTAGCCAATAACACTCATCTAATTTAGCTATTATCTATGGTAATCTGCTTTTATCACGCGCGTTGATTTCCATCATCTAACTGTTTAAATAGTCATCTAATCCGAAATGACACAATGTTCTTGTCCTGCGACATTTTACTACATACCGAAGCTTTCAAGATCCCCATCACAGAGCCCACTAGTAAACTTTTCAACCAAAGTTATATTTAGCATAGTTTTACTAGTGCGTCTCTGATCAAACCATCGCAGTAAAAAAGAAGGATTCTGTCGAAGTGTTAACGTTTTGCACGGTAACGCAATCCATCTACAAGAAGAGAAACAATATTTTTCGCATGCGCTATATCACCGTTGTCTACTCCCGTACAGAGACTTGCTACCGCCCACAACAATTCATCTGGTGTAATATTGGCAAGTACTTCATCTGCAGCTGTTGCTGTTTCAATCAAAGTCTTCAGAGCTGGACTTAATTCCTCTACAAAACAAAGTGGACGCACTGATCGAAGCCGAATAGCAGCAGCTGGACATTCCTTCGGTGGCCAAACGGCGGGCAATCTCTTGGGATTGCGAGTCCTCGACCCAGAAACTAAGAAGGACGTGGACCTGTCCGACTCACGCATCAAAGCGGGCGTGCTGTTCGCCACCGCTGGACAAGGTGGCGACAACCTGACACCGTTCGCGACCGAGAATATGCCGCACTTGAACGTGAGCTTCACGCACATGACCACGCCCACGCTTGTAATCGTCGGGGACCAGGACTATACCCCGCAAAAGTATCAGTTGACCGTCCGCGGCCCGGAATGGATGTCCGACCCCTACTTCCTAAGCCCAGGAGCCGAGAGCCTGCTCACCTTATTCGGTGCAGAACACTCACTTGGCGGAATCCCAGGTTATGAGGTTACGGAAACAACAGATGAAAATCCAGAACATGTCGCCTTAATTCAGCTGGTCTCATGGGCTTATCTTTGTCATGCGCTGGATATTGAACATGACAGCTGGTCGGCAGTTCAAAAGACTTTGTCAGAAGATCCAAATCCAATCGGTCGAATTGAATCCAAGTAAACTTTCACAAGATCTAGATACGCTCCTTTACCCACCTCTCACTGGGAATGGAGAGCTAGTTCCAGTGTCAATATTTCGCTTTTTAAATACCTAGCCATCCGTATTTATCTCTTATCGTGTTTGTTGTTCCACAACAATATGAACATTTTCATATGTTATGATACTTAATGAAGGTTCTAACTGTATATCCTTCATTATTTATCGATCTAATCAGGAATCGGACCTAGTTCTTATCCGATGAATGGTCCACTAAATTATCAAATCTAAATTTAAACGACGGATTCCCAGGTAGAAATACTGGGAATCCGTCGTAAGCCTATTTTAGAATTAGCTTATTTAAAGGGATCCTTATGCCATGTATTATCCCCCATTATCCTATCAATAATATGTTGTGATTCCCAAACAGCTGCGATCTCTAATCCTTCGCATTCTTTTATGTCAGCAGGTTTAATCTCACCCTTGTAATAAATTGAATACTCACCTGTAAGTTGATCAATGACACATGCAGGAGCCTCTTCTTCATTAACAAATGGTCGGTTTTCTACTACAGGCCAATCACCTCATTTTAGAACATCATCATAAACCCCAACAATAAATTGATAATTCTCTTGCTGCGCTTATCCTCAAAGGTGTTTCCCATATAGTTATAGATGGCTATACTTGCATCTTTAAATCTTCTTCCAAATGCAAATTTACCATTTGGCAGAGGTATGGCATATAGATCTCCCAATTTAATGCGCTTGCGTTTTGTATTTTTCAGGGTTTTCCAAACTCCTTCGTAGCAGCTTTAGAATATGCGTACTTTCCAACAGTTGTTCATCTATTTGTATGATAAGTATTTGGAGTTCTGCCAATCTATAAACCCGTCAGGTTCAAACCATCATACGTTTAGCTTTCTTTCCACCCAGAATTTGCACTTTCGTAACATCTAAGTCCTGATCTTAAGATTAATGAAAACATGTATGAGACTATTTCAAGGTATTCACTTGCTCACGGATCTTCTTTATAAAGTCATTTAAATCGTACTCATGTTTATGTTTCAATTTATAGCCCAAAAATATTTCATTCTTTACAATCATATCTCCGAAAACAACCTTAACCATGGAATTAGGCTGTTGTTGATTCAAAATATAAGTTGGAATAAGACTGATGCCCGCCCCATCTCCAATAACTCTTAATATCATATGAACATTTGGAATGATATGAACAGGTTTAATTAAGGGACGATTCCTGAAGTGTTCTCGCCAATATCTGCGTATAATAGGTAACTCCAATCCGTAACTGATCCATTGCTGTTTCAAAAGCCATTCTTCTCGAATTATTAACTCATTACTTACAGGTACATCCAAAGAATTCGGGGCAACTAAAACAAATTGTTCTTCTAAAAGCCTGGTGTATTCAATTCCTGGAGCCAGGAATTTCTTCGAGGTGATAATCACATCTACCCGGTCTTCTTTCAGAAGCTCTAAACATTGCTCTGCATCCCCAAAATAGGCTACAGTACTTACTTCATACTCGGATAGATTACGAAGAATGATTTCGCTATACATTTCTGGGGCAGACCCTATTTTCACAACGTTCATCGTCGGCAGTGAGGTTGATTTAAGTCCCATGGTTGCTTGTTCTAAGGCCTCAATAAGTGGGGCAACTTGTGAATACAATTCTTTTCCTCGTTCGGTTGGAATCATTTTCCGTGCAGTCCGCTTAAACAATGGTTCTCCAGTTTCAGCTTCCAGTGCAGCTAAATGTTGACTCATGGCTGGTTGAGTCATAATCCGTGCCTTCGCCGCTTCGGAGACAGAGCTATGTTTGTATATGGCAATAAAACTTCTGTACCACTCAAAATCGAGCATTAAAACATTCCTCCGATGTACTTAAGAGTCAATAATATGTTACCAACATACATCCTACAAACATATTATTATAAAATTATTTATAATAATAATGAAATTTCATAATTTGATTTATGGAATTTGGTGACCTATGATAGCTTCATAACCATTAAGGAGGATTGAGAATGACTAAATACAAGGCTCTTGTCGTAGGTGCAACTGGTATTATTGGAAGCTATATTCTTGATCATTTAAGTATATTGGACGAATGGGATGCAATCGGTGTTGCAAGAAATATCCCCAAAAAGAACCCTGAACGTTATGTAAGTCTGGATTTATTAAATCCTGAATTGCTTAGGAATAAACTGGAACAAATCCGAGGCATCACTCATATCTTTTATGCTGCATATCAAGATTTCCCTGCACAATCTCAAGAACAGCTTGATGTGAATACAAGTATGCTGGCTAATGTCGTGAAAGCTGTTGAGGAGACCTCGAATTCATTGGACCGAGTTATTTTGATGCAGGGTGCAAAAGTATATGGGGTCCATCTCGGGAAATTTAAGACGCCTGCGAAAGAAAATGATCCAAGGCATCTTCCTCCAAACTTTTATTATAACCAGGAGGATTTTTTACGAACTCACCAAAAAGGAAAGAGTTGGACTTGGACGATTCTACGCCCTGATGTCGTTGCTGGTGTATCCATTGGTAATCCAATGAGTATTGCCATGGTTCTTGGCGTATATGCATCAATTTCCAAAGAGTTAGCCCTTCCACTTCGCTTCCCAGGTAAAGAAAATGCTTATAAAGCACTAGTCCAATTTACAGATGCTTCTCTTCTTGCGCGAGCTTCTGAATGGGCAGCCCTTCAAAAACATACTGCACTTGAAGTTTTCAATATCACAAACGGAGACCTTTTCCGCTGGGAAGACCTTTGGCCAAAATTAGCTCAGTACTTTAAAATAGACGCTGGCCCGATACAGACGATTTCTTTGACAGAGCTAATGCCTTTACAAAAAGAAACTTGGGTCAGTATGGTTAACAAATATGATTTGCTGCAAACTCCATATGAAAAAGTTGCTGCTTGGCCATTTGGTGATTTTGTATTTGGATGCGACTATGATGTTATTTCAGATACTACAAAAATTAAGCAATTCGGTTTTCATGAAGTGATGGATACAGAAAAAGAATTATTTGCTGTTATGGATGAACTAAAAAAACAAAAACTCATTCCCTAAACTTAGTATTTCATATTACAATACAAATTCGAGTGTTTTGAGGGCGACCAATTGCTGATTCCGGAAATTGTAGATGCCGATACCGCTTTTCAAATGATTTCATCGATTGATATTGCGGCATTTGCCGTCATTGCCTTTAACTAGCCGGAGAAATTTACACGAGAAGTGGTTGAAATTGTCGGAGGTTAAATTTCCCTCCCATCCTTTGAAGGCCTTCTAAGAAATGTTTATACATTGGTTTACTGTCTTTAGCTCTGAATAATCTCCATTCAACACTCCTCCAGTCAAGTGGGCTACTTTGATGGATATATGCCTCACTCGATCCCGTCAACACGGGCTACGGCGTCCGCGCTTAGGCCGCAAAAAAAGAATCCAGGTGCACCCGGATTCTTTTTTTGCGAACAAATATATTCTTTGGGGAAAGCATCCAAGCATTACTCTATGGTAGGCATTGGGTTATTTGGTTGGCTCAAGTTGATCAGGGTGACATCAGACAATGTAATTGTCGTATCACTGTCTTCCGTCCCGGAAATGTTGCCCATGTCAAAAACAATTCGAGTATTCGCATAGCTTGGTTCGGAGGCTTCGAACTTATAGGAATACTCTTGTTCATCAGTGGACAGGTCCACTCGCTCTCCAAAAAAACCGTGCCAAGCATATTTGGCGGGAACGTCGACCCAGCCGATGCCCAAGCCCATTTTTCGCGCCTTATCCGCTTTGGCTTTGAAGGTAAGTTTGTAGATATAACCTTGCTGAACGCCAAACCCTTCATTAATGACCTGTCGATCCCATGGATTGCTCCCTACTTGGGCGATTCGAGCTAGCAACTGTTGATTCGCAACACTAATTGCTAGATTTGCAGGATTGCCGTCTACGTACGTGAACCAGCCTTCGCTTCCTTTAGCAAAGTCGCCGTTCGGAATCAGATTGACAGACACCAGCTGTCCGCCCTGATCAGCGCCTGGATTCACTTCAAATAAGGTCACGTTTTGGATCAACACGTCATGCGGTTTAGACAACGGATATCCCAATCCAAAGGCCAGCACGGCCTCTGAATCGGAAGTGCCTCCCATCGTAAATGTATACGCATACTGCTGCTTCTCCTCAGTCAGTTCCACCGTTTCTTCCATATACTTGGCGAATTCTCCGCCGCTCTGCGAGATCACGGCCTGCATTGATTTTGGATCGGATACGGAAGCCTCGAAGCTCAGCCGGTATGTCTTTCCGGCATCCAGCGCAAGTTGGCCTTGCTGCAATAACGCATCCCACCAATTTCCGGTTGTCACTGGCAAGGCAATGCGGATACCAGTTTGACCTTCATGCGAAGCCGTGAGGTCGGCAGGAGTCAGTTCCCAATAGGTTCGATCTGCTGCCAGCTCGCCATTCTTTAACTTATTCTGTGAAATGTCAAGCCAGTGTGTATTGTACTCATTGCCTTCAAAATTTACGTAATACTGGCTTCCCGCTTTCAGCGAAACCGGTGGTAAATACACAGTTTTGTAAGTTTGCCAGCCCCCCGTGTCTCCAAGAAGAAGATCGGCGCTTGCAATCGTCGTCCCTTGTTCATCCTTGACGCTGAAGCGAACCTTTGAATCACTCTTAGCACTGGCTAAGCGCGTGGAGAAAGCGTAAACTCCTTCGTTCGTCACATCGATCTTGTATTGCAGCAAGTCTCCTTCATCCATGTAGCTGACATGTTTGCCCCCTTCATCGGAGTTTTCTATTTGTAACCCTTGCATCATCCAGGCATCTACTGCAGGAATGTGCGTGTACCCATGAATCGTTACAGGTTTACCACGTTTCGTAAGGCGAACATTGTCTACATAGACCTTGCCCGTGGAACTGCCGAATAATAGACGAAGTTCGGACATTGCTGTAGCTGTACCCTCTCCGATCACAATCTCACCGGTGTAGTTCTTCATCTCTTGCCCAAGCCGGATCTGCTGTCCTTGATGAACCTGTACGACATGACCATCGCTGCTGGTCATGTCGATGTCCATTGTGCGAGGCGCATCGGACTTGGCGTCGAACGAGAAACCATAGGTCGTGCCTGCTTCCAGTTTCATATCCGGCTGAACCACAACTACTTGATCCGGCCGGCCATTGGTTTGCGCAACATCAACCACGAGTTGTCTTTCCATGATCGGGAATTTCAAGAAGTTGTTTACGGAGACCTGGGCTTCCGCACCCGAATGGGTCTGAGTGGACCAGAATCCCAAACGGTTTTTGCCTTGATCAAACGTGCCGTTGAAGACGTAATTGCCATCCGGTAGCGCTTTTCGTTCTATCGGCAGTGGATCTGCTTCGCCAATTTCGATCAGTCTGACATTGGACACAGTCACGGAAGCGTCACTCAGTCCTAAATTGAATTCGAATCTGGCATTGTTGTCCGTACCATCCCGCATGTTGAAGGTGTATTCGTACGGGTTCCAATCCGTAGTTAAGGAGAAAGATTTTTCACCGGAATAGTTCGTCCAGCTTTTTTCAAACTGAGTCACTTTGGATCGTATCACCCGGTTTGCAGATGCCTTGGCATCAAACTGCACCTTATATTTTTTATTTTTCTTCACGTAGATCGGCATTTGCGTTAGTTGCACGGAATAATTTTCGGTTCCTGCCTGCGTGATCGTAACTTTCGCAGCTTTACCTTTCTGTTCATCCTCAACGACCTCTACCTTACCAGCCCCGCTGGCATTCGTGATGAATTTCCATTGGTTCGGCACACCATCAGCACCCAAACCTTCGGCAAAGCGTTCATTATAGATCTGGTTGCCATCCGCTTGAGGTTCGCGTTGTCGTTCAGGCTCGATCGGATTCGATGTTACGTCCGGCCATTCGTTCAGGTTTTTGTACGAATACACCCGGACGAAATCCACATTCATCTTTTCTGAGACAAACTCGCTTTCTGGTGATCCCGGCCAGTCTCCGCCTACCGCCAAGTTCAGGATCAGATAGAACGGACGATCGAACGGTGCTGGGAAGGTGTAACTCTCCGGCTGGCCCGCAGCTGTCGTCTGCCAGTTATTCACCTGATGATGCAGTTTCCCGTCAACGTAGAAGCGAATCAAACCTGGTAGCCACTCTACCTGAAAATCATGATATTCGTCTGCAAAGGACTTGCCTTCGGGCAATGTAAACTTCCCTTGATCATGACCGTGTGAACCGTCAGCCTTCACGGCATCATAGTGGAGTGTGCTGTATACTTCGTGTTCGGCCTCTTTGCCGCCGATCAACTCCATGATGTCGATCTCTCCGGATGACGGCCATCCTCCGTAATGAGCTTCATCCGTAGGCATCATCCAGATTGCGGGCCACATGCCTTTCTGTACAGGAAGTTTGGCGCGCACAACCACTTTGCCATATGTCCAGTCGCCTTTCCCCATCGTCATCAATTTGCCCGAGGTATACTCTTTGCCGCTCTTCGACTCCCGTTTTGCCTCGATTTGCAACACGTTTCGTTCGCCATCCTTGACGACGCGTGTATTGTTCGGGCTGTAATACTGCAATTCGTTGTTGTAGACGAGCCCGGTATCCTCAACGATCCATTTGGAAGCATCCACGGAAGACCCGCTGAATTCGTCGTTCCAAACCAGTTCCCATTGTTCATTCGGAATTGTCGTTGCAGGAATCGGCTTTTCACCTGCTGGATTTCCGGGAACGGATGGCGTCTGTCCGCTCGGTATCGACGATATCGGATCATTCGACCCATTGACGGGCGTTGATGGTTTGGATGGCACAGTCTGCTCAATTTCAGGCGTCATCATCGTGTGCTGCCCTGGAGTGATTTTTTTTCCGTTAACGAGTACGTCCGTTGCATCCACCTTCAGCAGCTTGATCTTGCCTTTTGTATTAATGCGGGTGTGCCGAGCTTTGTCCAAAATCGTAAGCGCATCGACGATGGTGTCGGAAGAAAGTTCAACCGTTGCTTTACGCAAGACAAGCATCTCTTCAACTTGACTGCCTCCTGCAATCTCCAGGTGTACTGGAACGGAAGCATTGTCGACCACGACGCGCTTCAGTTTGGAGTTGCGGATAAGGATAGAGTGGCTTCCGCCGCCTTTCACGATTACGCTTCCGGTGACGGTCACACCATCCAGCGCCACGGTACCATCACCAATGCCTTCAGTTAGTAACAAGTTACCGTTTACGGTTGTGTTCTTTAACGTCGCGTCGGCAGACCGAACGATTAAATTACCCTCGACCTTGGATTCATACGTGCCCGGAGCGCTTATAACATCCCCAATCATAGAGGACAATAACATTGCTGCTTCTGCTCGCGTAATGTTCGACTGCGGAGTAAGTTTACCACTGTATCCGTTTACAATTTTCTCACTGATAAAATAACTGAGTGCTTTTCTGGCATACCCTGCTACATCTGTCTCATCTTTAAAACTTGACACTACTCGTTCATCTTCCTTGCCTGTCGATAGCTGAAACGCACGATCCGCCATGACAGCAGCGTCTTGCCGGGTGATCGGTCGTTGCGGTGACAGGTGCGCTGCATCCGTTCCCTGGATGATTCCCGAGCCATTTGCCCGCATTAATGCATCATAGTACCAGTCCTCTTCATAAACGTCCGAAAAAGATGCTGATCGTGGACCGCCTGCAAATCCGAATACTCGGTCCAGCATCACCACAAACTCGGCCCGGCTGATGATTTCATTAGGCTTAAATGTGCCGTCCGCATAACCACTGGTCAAAGCAAGATCTTGCATGCGCGCCACGGCAGTTTCTGCCCAGTGTCCCGTCAGATCCTTATAAGGAGCGGAATGCAGGCTAGTCGCCTGCACATGTTCCGCCTCCGCTTGCTGCTGTGCGCTTTCTGCCCCGACAATTGCCGGATAAATCAGTGAAACCATCATGCTTCCTGCTACGAGACATGCCAATCCCTTTTTCAATCGTATTCCCCCTTCATCGTATTGTCATTGCCAGTCAGTGCTATTCTTTCACTGCCCCAATGACGATTCCTTTCACGAAAAAGCGTTGCAAAAATGGATAGACCAGCAAAATAGGCAATGCGCCGATAAAGATCTGTGCCGCGCGAACCGTACGCTGGGAGACGTTCTCCAGCATGGACGGGTCCACATTGATTTTACTGAGGTCTTGTTGCACGATAATCGTCTGAAGCAGCGAAGCTAGTGGATAATTTTTAACATCCGACATATAGATCATGCCGTCGAACCAGGAGTTCCATTGATACACCATGGTGAACAAGGACAGTGTGGCGATTGCCGGAAGGGACAGCGGGATGTAGACCAACACCAGGGTTTTGATATGACCCGCGCCATCCAGATAAGCCGCCTCCTCCAGTTCCTTAGGCAACCCCCGAAAGAAGTTCATCATGAGTATGACATTCCACACGGACAATGCTCCCGGCAGAATAAGCGCCCAGATCGTATCCATCAAACCGAGTTTCTGGATCAGAATATAACTCGGTATAAGACCGCCGCTGAATAAAATCGTGAAAACAAAGAACCACGTGTACATCGAGCGACCCTTAAAACTAATATCTTCCTTTGATAACGGAAAGGCCGTAATCAGCATAATGACCATCCCGATAATGGTAGCAATTACAGTACGTTTGACCGAGACCATCAAGGAGTTGATAAAGTTCGAATTGCCAAACGTCTTCACATAGGCATCAGTCGTAAACCCGATGGGCCAGAAGCTGACCAGATTGGAAGAGGCCGGTGCCATGCTGCTGAACGAAACAGCCAAAATATGAATGATAGGTAATATGCAGAGCAGCGATAACACTCCGAGAAAAATATAATTGGCAACACTGAATATTCGATACCCTTTTGTTTTGTAATACAAGCCCTTTTCTCCTCTCTAGAACACTCGGTAGTTAGCCATTTTATAAGCGAGTCGGTATGAGATAACAATCAAAATGGTTGCAACCACGGATTTGAACAACCCTACCGCTGTGGCAAAACTCATCTTGCCGTTCAGGATACCGAGTCGATATACGAAGGTATCGATAATGTCTCCTTTGTCATAAACAAGTGGATTGTACAGGTTGAACACCTGATCGAATCCTGCATTCAGAATGTTTCCGATGGAGAGTGTCATAAGTACTATGGTGATCGGCATCAGCGCAGGAATGGTAATATGCAGAGTCTGCTTGAACCGGTTGGCTCCATCCACTTCTGCTGCTTCATACAATGAAGGATTTATTCCTGCGAGAGAGGCCAAAAACACGATTGTTCCAAAGCCGAATTCTTTCCAAATATCACTAATTATAAGTGTTATGCGAAACCATGTCCCATCCCCCAGGAAAAATATCGGGTCCCCTCCCAGGGCAACAATAAGCCTGTTCACCATGCCTCCTTGCGGAGAAAGGATGTCAAGCAAAATCCCGCCCAAGATAACCCAAGAGAGGAAGTGAGGCAGATAAACGAGTGTTTGGCTTACTCTTTTAAAAGCGACCAAACGGACTTCGTTTAACAAGATTGCGAAAAGAAATGGTGCGACCAATCCTGCGACAATTTTGAAAAAAGCAATGATTAAGGTGTTCCAGATTACTTGGCCGACATCGGGATATAAAAACAAATATTTAAAATTGTCCCAACCCACCCATTTGGATTCTGAAAATCCAAGGTAGGGTTTGAAATCCTGGAAAGCGATAACAATCCCACCCATTGGTATGTACTGAAATACTACGGCCAGCAAAACCGCCGGAACGAGCATCATATGCAAGGACCAATTTCGTTGTATATTCCAGCGCTTTTTTACCTTGATGGCCCGCCGCTTGCTCGGCGTTTCTATCGTATGTTCCTTCACCCCAACATCCCCCATGTTCTAAAAATTTATATTTTACAAGTCCGCAGGAACTTGTATATTAAAATTATAGCAACGGTCATTAGCGATCTATATCCTAATATTGCAACAACGATAACAATATTTTAATAAGTTGAGGAGGTTGAACGTTGCTCACCCGTTTGAATGTCTTTACCAAAATTACGCTGCTGTTTGTGATACTGCTTATTCTGGTTCTGTTTCTCTACACATACTCCAACAGAGAAAGCGTGCGTGTTATCAAACACGAGATTCAGAACAACACCATGAATCACTTGTCAACCTTTGCCGATTCTGTAGAATCCAATATATACCAACTATCCCTCTACGGAATGTCTATCGGACAGGATTCCAGCATTCAGGAGTACCAGCGCCCGGATTACAAGGATGTCCCCTATGAACGTGTCAAAGTCGGAAGTGCCATTTTGGAAAAAATGAATCTCTACAACGCGGCCAGCAAATGGCATTCGACTATCACGTTGTATTTTCCGCGTCTGCATAAAGTGATTTCAACGGACTATTATGCATTCATCCCGTACAGGGAAGATGAATTTACAGAACCGCTCTCGAAGTCATGGACGTATACCCATAATCAGTTTGAGTGGTATACTACGGAGCCAACTACAGCGATTGGCAAGCCGGGCAAGGCCAGATTAATTACCAAAATCAGCTTCCCTGTGCGTCACTTAACTGCCATGCTGGATCAGAACAAATTAAACAACAAAGGTGATCCCTTCATGTTTCATCCTGAGTTCGGCTTAATCACCAACAGCAGCGGAAAGGACACCCTGAATGCTGTCCAGTTCAAGCTGCAAGAGGCGAATTTACAGGCAAAAGGAGGATTCACCACCAAGATGAATCAAACGGAATACTATGTCTCGTATATTCAATCCGACAGTCTGGGATGGTACTATGTAGACTATGTTCCTATGCAGCAGATCCTAAGACCGATTACGAGCAGCCGCAACCTTTTTTACGCATCAATTGCTGTTCTGATCGCCATGAGCGTTGTTGTGTTGTATGTGCTGTATCGCAGTGTGCAACTCCCACTTCTTCAATTGGTGAAAGGAACGAATCGATTGTCGACCGGAGACTTTTCCGTTCGCCTGCATCATTCCTCACGCAATGAATTCAGCCTGTTATTTGCACGATTCAACATCATGGCACAACGAATTCAGGAGTTGATTGAGAATGTGTACGAAGAAAAATTGAGGAGTCGCGAAGCCACGCTGAAACAGCTTCAATCTCAGATTAACCCGCATTTTCTCTACAATTGCCTCTTCTACATCAAGAACATGGCCAGGATGAAAAATGAAAAAGCAGTCGTAGCAATGGCTCTGAATCTGGGCGAGTATTATCGATACATAACAAGGTCTGAGAATGATCAGGCAACGATCAAGGAAGAACTGACGATGGTCAAAAACTATCTGGAGATCCAGTCGCTAAGGTTGGAACGAATGCATTTTACAATCGACGTGCCCCATGATATTTTAGATAGGACCGTGCCCAGGTTGACGCTCCAGCCCATTATTGAGAACGCTATCATTCACGGGATTGAGCCCCGAATAGAAGACGGCGAGATCAGCATTCATGCAATTTACAAGAACGATATGTATACGATAACGGTCGAAGACAGTGGTCTTGGTATGACCGATGACCAACTCGATCAATTGAGGAGCAACCTTCACAAACCGCTCGACGGAAACATGGGTTGTGGTACCTGGAATGTCCATCAACGTTTGTATTTTCTGTATGGTGAAGGAGCAGGTCTGACTTATGAGCATTCGACCATGGGCGGAGTGAAAGTCAGCATCACATGGCACGACAATACCAACGAGTAGGTGACACTTATGTTACAGATTTTATTAGTCGACGATGAACGTTCGGTCGTGGAGACATTAGCCGAAACCATTCCATGGGAAAGCTGCGGAATCAGTGTAGTCCACGAAGCGTTATCTGGTGATGTAGCGCTGGAGATTATGGAGAATCACGACATAGATATCGTAATTACGGACATACGTATGCCGGAGATGTCTGGTATCGCCCTTATTACGGCAATCCACGAACGATGGCCGCATGTGCAGACCATCCTTTTGTCAGGATACGCCGATTTTGAATATGCGAAGCAGGCTATTGCAAAAGAAAGCTTTGATTATTTGCTGAAACCGGTGAGCGATGAAGACCTGATCGAAACCATGCAGCGTCTCGTGGACCGGATCAAGAAAAAGTGGGAAACCGCGGCGTCATACCAACGGGCATTAAATGCTTTTCAGGATAACCTGCCTTTATTGCAATCCACTATGCTTCATGAATTGCTGACGGGTAAAACCTATTCCTCAGCAGTGCTGGCAGACAAGCTCGAGCTGCTGGAACTACCCTACTCGATTGATGAAGATCTAGGTATGCTGGTCATACGTATGGAGGAACACTTGTCCGAAATGGCACACAGCGACCTCTCATTAATGGAATATGCCATATGCAATATCATTAGCGAAGTGACGCATAATCATTTTCATATCTGGCACACACGAGATGTTCATGATTATCTTGTCGTCCTGGTCAGCGTCAAACATTCCGGCGCCAAGAATTTTAACAAGGATGAGAAGCCGCAAACGCTGCTGGAGCATTATGCGGCCCAAATTCAAACGAACGTGCAGTTGTACTTGAAAGGCGCCATCTCCATCTCGGTTTCCCGTTGGGGCAAGTTTCCTTACGAAATTGGAGAAATATATGAGGGTGCCGTAAGGTCCATGCGAAAGCGGATGGGTCAAACACAAGGTTTGTTCGTGACGGCTTCGGATGAAACGGATGTCCATCCACTGCCAGCAATCCGTTCTCTCTACAAGCCGCCAACACTCATTAGTCTGTTGGAAGCCGGACGTTTCGACGATGTGGAACAGAAAATCGAGGTGATTTTTGAAGAGCTGCTGCATTCGGGAGAGCATCATGATATCGTGGAGACGACGATTGAAGTGTACCATGCCTTAGCCGGGGCCTTTGCTTATATAATCCACAAAAACGGGAAGCAGATCTCTACCCTCCTGCCCGCTGAAACATATCGGTATTTTCAAGCACCAAGTTATGGTACCGCACAGCAGTTAAAAGACTGGTCCATCCGGACACTCCATTACATAAGCGAAGATGCTGAACAAGAGCTGAAGGACAATCACAGCACCATCGTCCGCAGTGTCAAAAGCTTTGTGGACCTGCACCTGGCTTCAGACGTATCCTTGCCAGCGATTGCAGATCATGTTCACCTGCATCCTGTTTACTTATCCAAAGTCTATAAGGCAGAGACTGGAGAAGCCCTTACAGCATATGTATATCGATTACGAATGGAAAAAGCGGCCTATTATTTGCGGACGTCAGGCGCGAAGGTATTCGAAATAGCCGATCTTGTCGGATATAACAATACTGCATATTTCATACGTGTTTTCAAAAAGTTCTATGACCTTACTCCGCAAGAATACAGGGAGAATCTACCCGTCTGAACCTAACATCGTTCCGTCCATTTGCTATCTTAGCCGCTTTTCATAACGTTTCTCCAAAAAAGGCATTGCCGGAGATCTTCTCCAGCAATGCCTCTTCAATTTGTTTAGCGCGTTTACAAAAATGCGGTGTTTTATTCGTTCTTATTTTCCGCTGGTTACAGACTGATACCACTCGTTCACTTCCTGCGTGATCTGATCCCCGCCAGAAGATTTCCACTTCTCAACAAAGGAGTCAAATGCGTCAATCGAAGTTTTGCCATAGATAATTTGAGCAAACATGTCCTTCTCCATCTTGGCTAATATATCATTGTTCATCTGCATGGTCATCGTAGGAGCGCCAGTGAACATCTGGCTGTAAACAATGTCCTTTTGATCCAAAACAATCTTGGCTGCCTCCAGCATCGGTGCCGGTACTCCAGAATTGATTTTTTTCTCGAAAGGCGTCGTGGCCTCTTCGCCGCCGGCAAGCTTCGCGAGCGTTGTCATGCTCAAATTCGGAATTCGTGCTCCGTCAAAGGTCAACGTGTATTTCTCAGGAGCATAACCGTCTGTAAGGCTTGCATCCGTAGAAGGTTTACCATCTACCATTACCCAATCATATCCTTCGGCGAAGCCATGTTCGAATTCATCGCCCTCCGGCGGATTGGCATAATGATCAAACAGATAATTTTGGTACGTGAAAAATGTTTCTGGGTTCTTCATATCCTTGTTAATCAGGATCACACCGTTACCATTAGATGTACCATGTCTGCCTGCTTTGCCCTCAGGTCCGGCCGGAATCCGATACGCTTTGTATTCAGCTTCAGGATTATTTTTCTTCACGTCCTCCAGCGGCCATGACGGCATCCAGTGAGGCCCCACGACGATACC
Organism: Paenibacillus sp. O199; assembly: GCF_001636635.1. Classification (NCBI taxonomy): domain Bacteria; kingdom Bacillati; phylum Bacillota; class Bacilli; order Caryophanales; family Paenibacillaceae; genus Paenibacillus; species Paenibacillus sp. O199. Next base: position 195,408 of record NZ_LGRP01000003.1, on the reverse strand, counting down.
TGCTTTGCCTGCAGTAAACTCTTCAGCAGCCTTGGTCTCATCATATACGCCCGCTTCTTCAGGAATATACCCCTTGCTCATCCAATCTTGCAATGTAGCAAGAGCCTCTTTGGCGCCTGGCGTCACCGAGCCGTATTCAAGCTTTCCGTCTGCGGTCAGGTTCCACTGATTCGGCATCGTGCCATAAGCTCCAAAAATCCAGCCTGCATCAGACATCCAGGTATTTATCCAGTTCTTGAATCCGATCGTCAGTCCGAACGTATCCTTTTTTCCGTTTCCATCCGGGTCTTTATTTGTAAACGTTTCCATAATAACCTCAAGATCACTTAATGTTTCGGGTGCCTTCAGATTAAATTTCTTCATCCAGTCTTCCCGAACCCACATGACTGGGTCTCCGTTGTAAGCATAATCCAGAATGGGAATACCGATTCGTTTACCGTCCTGCATGTAAGGATACCACACGGAAGGATCTTCATTCACAGCTGATTTCCATGCATCGCTCGCATATTTATCAAATAATTCGCCGGCATCGACAAACTTGCCGGTTTCGATCAACTCACGCACCAGATTGAACTCGCCGCGATACGAAATAATGTCTGGCATTTCTGCATTGGAAGCAAGCGACAGACGCAGCTTCGTTTCAAAAGCGTTATTGGTGGACGGAGATACCCACTGATTTTTCAGTTCAATCCCCAGCTTGTCTTTTGCCCATCGGGTATGAACGTTGTTGTCCTGATCCTCTCCCGACTTGAACTTCACATCTGGTCCCCACGGCCGCAAATATGTGATGCTCACTGGCGGATCATATTTTCCATCCTTCAATTCCAATGCAGTACTTGGTGCACTTGGCTCAGCTTCTTTGCTCGGCCCGCTGCTACTGCATCCACTCAGGACGGCTGACAACGCGAACATCCCTGCCAGCGCCAAACTACCTATTCGTTTCTTTTTGCTAGTGTCCAACCTTTGTTTCCCCCTGTCTATCTAATGTTGTTTACAGAGTACATCATAATGAATAATCGATGTATAAGCCCATACTAATATTGCAACATTTATTGCATTAATTTAGGATATTGGAAAATGGATATGAATCTTGTATAAATGCAATCCTCTTGAGATACAAAAAAAAGCAGCCTGACGAACGGCTGCTTCTTCATGTGATTCTAGTTACTCGTATATTTCACCCAATCGTATTCAGCGTAGAGCGGATTAGCCCCGTTATATGGACCAAGCCAGTCGTCAACGCCAGTTCCGTTCCATAGGTTCATCATGATTTTGCCGGGTGTAATGGGAATGTTGGACGTTGCAGTATGTTTCAGCACACCGTCCACATACCATTTGATATAACCTGGTTGCCAATCGAAAGCATACGTATGGAAGCCTTGGGACGCATCAAAGCCAAGATTAATAATCTTCTCATGACCGCCGACTCCGTTCGTATAATAATTGAATTGGACTTTCGTAGTATCTTTTCCCAGGAATTCAATATCAATTTCATCCCACTGCGTGCCATTTGCAGGCCCTGTATAGGTGAAGAAGGAAGAAACGATTCCCGTATTCTTCGCAGGCTTCATGCTCACCTCGTACAAGCCATATCCATAATTGTTGGTTGATCGATATTCCCCGCAATCGAATTTGTTGTATGCAGAACTTGTTAAGCCGAGCCTGAGTTTACCGTCACTCGTAAAATTAACATTGTTAGCCCGCCAAGTACAATTGAACATTGAACCATTGGAGTAACCGTCTGCTTTTTGCCACGTACTCGGGTTGAAGTAACTTAATGGCTCCCAGAACACATACCCGGCGAAAGCGCTTACGGAAAAGAATAAAGAAACGAATCCTGACATAATTAATGTGTACCATGCCTTTCTTTTCATCATACACCTCCATCACTGATTCCAACCTTCAAGCAATCGTTATAAGTCAATTGGCATAAGTCATTCGTGAAAATCAACTACATTAACAGCCTTTCAACTTATAAAACGCTTTCATGGTTGGTGCTTCTATTTTATATGGATCAGGATAGGCGAACTATAACAAACTTTAAAGAATGAATATTCAATTTTCAAGATAATCATTTCTACATAGATTCTTTTCAAGAACTTCTGCCCAAAATAAATATGGGTTCATTAATCAGGGCTTTCACTACTCTTTCGAAGGAATCACCGGTACCAAAAGGAATGAATCATACTTGCCACCGACATGAATGGAATGAGTTCCTTTGTTCACTGTATCGGTGTGCCCATAACCCCTTGAACCTGTTGGGTTGTCATCGATAATGATATCGCTTCCTTTTATAACCAGCACCAGACTTTCCCCACTTTTGAGGAAGACGCTTGAAGGCAATATTTCAATTTCTACCGGCACGATCTCACCTTTAGTAAGCTTCAATAATCTCTTGTGCTTCAGTACAGGCTGATATGGCGTAGATTTCACAGGATCCAGCTCTCTATGGGAAACTCTTAACCATCCACTAGCCACCCGACCGTTTTCAAGATGGTTGAAGTCAGGCAAGAATACTTCATTACCCCGTCTGTCGAATTTCTTAATGCCGACAAAAAGATCCTTATCATCCGTGTCATCGGTGGAGACCCAGAGCTTGAGCTTCATATTTCCGGTGATCTCCATGTCCTCGTTGGCGGTAAATCTAAACCGTAAATCACTGTTTGCAGTCTGACCAAGCTCGGCATTATAGGTCAGTGTGGATTCGTTCTGAACCTCAGCTGACGTATATTGTGACCTTATGCTCACTATCAAGACAAATTTGATTTAATGACAAAATGCGAAGAGGAAATTATGCTTGATTTGTCCAGACTTACGAAAGAAAGCTACCCAAGTGTTATTTCCGCACTTGAAACTGATTCAGAAACGTTAATGCCATTTACCTTTACTATTTCATTATTTGAGTATTTAAATATGAATAGCGGATTTATTTGCCTTGTTAGGTCCAAATGGGGATTTAACATTTCAAACCAGATTGAAAGAATTCATGTGGGAAACACTCTATGGAAACAATCCAAATGCTTTTTTAAAGGAAGAAGATTTC